>PNIW01000084.1 GCA_002878315.1 Mesoaciditoga sp.
GATGGTGGATCAATTTCTGTGGGCGACGTGGATCAATTTGATCTTAACAAATACACAAATTATCTCCCTCATTTTGAGGGGGAATTTTTTTAATTCGGCATATATGGTTAAATTTTTGGAGTGAAAAATTTTTTCTTTAAAATCCACAAAACAAATGCTATTACGGATATGACGATTAAAAAGATTATCCTGTCAAAATCTATTGTGTGGACGATTTTTTCTCCCGGGATGATTTTAACTATTTTCGAAACATCAAATTCCATGTCTCCGTCGTGTTTCAAAGACATGGCAACAAAAGTTCCCTCGACTGTCAAAAGATCGCCTTTAAAATCATAACTTGCCGTGTATTTTATCTGCCTTGCAAGAGAATAAGGCATCCAAAAGCCCAAAGTTTGAGTGCCGTCTGTCATGTTGACCCACGCGTAGTCTCCCCTTCTCATAACGCTACCGACGGCCTGACCCTGGACTGTTAAAAATTTTCCATCGTACGCAGATGGATTGTTTATCATATCGGATATAGTCGGCATGGCAAAAATCACAGACACAAAAAAGATCATAAATATAAGAAAGACAAAATGCTTCATCTTCTTTTTGCTCCCATAAAGGGATAGGCAACAAAGGCTATAACGGCCATGAATTCAAGTCTGCCAACCCACATCAAAATTATGAAAAGCACTTTCAGCACGTCCGGCATCGATGGCGATGTTATCCCCGTTGACAGTCCAACATTTCCAAGAGCCGATGCAACTTCAAATGCGGCCTTTTCTATCGGATATTTGTAAATGAGCGTTATTATAAGCCCTACAACGAATGAAAGAATGTACATCATCGTTATGACCATGGCATTTTTGATGACTTCGTTATCGAGATCGATATCTTCCTGATTATGAAATTTCTGCACTTTGATGGTTTTTGACGACATGAAAAGTTTTTTTGTCTCGAAAACAAATGATTTGGCGATTATGCCGATTCTCATTCCCTTTATTCCTCCGGCAGTCGAACTTGTACTTCCACCTATAAGCATTGCGATCGTTATGCCGACCATGGCAAGTGTTCCCCATGATCCGAACTGTGAAGGGTATATGTTCATAAAGCCGGTCGTCGTGTGCGCGGAAATCAACTGATAAAATCCTTTCGTAAAGAGAATGACTGCATTTGGATAGACGTTATTCCTCACAAGGCCAACTGCAACTATGGTAAAGGTTATAAGAACGGTTATGAAAAAAGACTGTGTTTCTATGTTTTTATATATCTCTTTTCTGTTTTTGTTCATTACAGCGTAGTGAAGTGCGAAATTGAAAGAACCTATTATGAAGATCACCATAGTTATAAGCATGTAAAGCATGCTGTGATAATAAAGAATGTTTTGTGAATGCGGGGCAAAACCTCCCGTACTCCATGCTGACATGAAGATCCATATACCGTTCAAAAGTGCGCTTACAGGTTTTAGCCCTATAACAAGGCCTGCGATGAAGAGGGCGATAGTTCCGACGGCAAGATATATAAGACTGATATCCCATATTGCCCTTGCAGTTTTTGTAAAACTCGGAAGAAGTTTCTCGCTTTTTCCTTCTCCTATGTACATCATATACCCGCCACGCATGCCTATGAGAAAACTTAACGAAAGAACGATCATACCCTGACCGCCGACAAACGTAAGAAGTGCCCTCCACATGTTCATTCCTATCGAAAGATCGTACATCCTTTGAATCAGCACGAGACCCGTCGTTGTAAAGCCACTCATGACATCAAAGACGGCATCCAAAAATGAAAGGTAATGACCGGAAAGATATCCGGGAATCGCATCGATGATAATAAGAATTATCCATGCGTACGCCGCTATGAACATTCCATGAAGCCAATCCATTTCCTTTTGATGATCCCGACACAAAATCTCAAGCGTGAATCCGAAAACGAAAGAGATGGCCATTCCTATTCCAAAATCTATGGCCGTGTTCCATTCTTCGAAGATCAAAGCCGTAACAAGCGGGATTGTCATTACCCATCCCATCGTCTCGACTATCTTTGCGGTGTAGTAATTTATTATTTTTAAATCCGAATAAACCGTCTTTTTGCTCATATCAGCGGGTGATCAAATATCCTATCAAAAGAGCGACTCCGATGAGGACGGCAGAATATCCTACTTCTATTAAAATTCCTATCGAGGTATCTTTAAACTTTTCAATTTTTTGCCTCATTTTCATCACCTGCCCCGACAAGAACGGCTTTTATCTCGTCAATTTTGTCTTTCCTCGACATTATTATGACAAGGTCATTTTCATCGATTTGCGTATCACCTCTTGGTACTATTGGCTTGTCTGCTTTTATAACAGTTATGATTATGCTGTCTCTCGGCAATTTGATTTCCATTATTTTTTTGCCATCGGATGGAGAATTGTGCGGTATTTTTATCTCCAAAATATTGAGATCGCCATGGTAAAAGGTCAAAAGTGATCTTATCGCTCCAAGCACAACTTCCTGCTCGATGACATTTGCAATGAATGCCGTCGAACAAACGACGTTGTCAACACCCAAAGATTTGAGCACACCTTCATTCTTTGGGTTGTTAACTCTTGCTATCGTTTTGGGGATGTTGAAATTTTTCTTTGCGATCTGACAAGAGATGAGATTTACTTCGTCTTTTCCGGTAACTGCAGCAATAACATCCGCCTCTTCGACGCCTGCTTCTTTAAGTTCGTTAATTTCCGTTCCATCACCGTTTATGACATTTACGCTGTCCATCTCTTCTGCAATTGCCGCACATTTGACAGGATCCTTTTCCACAACCGAGATCTTGTGCTTTTTCCCGTAAAGTGTCTTGAGAAGATAGTACCCTACCTTACCTCCACCAACGATTATTATCTTCACTCCACATCACCAAAGTATTTTGAAACCTTCTTTGCCCTTTCAAGATCGGACAAAATAATTACCACATCATCTTTTTGTAAATTGAGATCTTCAGATGCGATCTCGAAATTACCTCTTTTTACGGCACAAATTCTGATATCGAATTTGGATTCTACATCTTCCACTTTGAAATTTTTGTCTTTACGCACAACAACTTCAAAGACAGAAAGATTGTCTCCGATATTTGCGCGCAATTTGGTACCATCGGAAAACAGCATGTTGTACATCTCTTCCACGCCTATCGTTGTAGGGCATACAAAATCAACGTTGAAATCCTTGTAAGTCCCAATTTTTGATTGAAGATAAACCCTTGCCATGACCTTTGGAACTTTGTAAATCGTTTTGGCAATTTCGGCTATCATGATATTCGTGTTGTCGTCACGTGTTGCCGCAATAACGGCGCCGGACTTTTCAATGCCGGCTTTTTTGAGAATATCTTCGTCAATGCCAACTCCTATGATCGTAAGTCCGTTAAAAGCCATTCCGAGTTTGGAAAATGACGTTTTATCTTTATCGATAACGACAACATCATGACCTTCATCTGCGAGTTTTAGAGCCAGAGATGCTCCGAAATATCCACATCCAACTATTATAACGTACATATTCTATCGCCTCATTGAGTTTATTATATCACCTCTTTACGAACCTTTCTATTCCCTTGAGGATGTATTCGGGAGAAAGATGTGCCTCTTCCATGACCTCATCCACGGTGCCACCAGTGCGCCATCGATTGTCCCAATCAGATGACATGCAGTATTGAATGTACCTCTTCGTCGCTATCCAGTCCTCGACGGCCTTCAAAGATTCATTCGTTATGACCATCGATTCCTCCCAATCTTTCCATGGCAAGATCTTTTCTCTATATTCTTTCGGCTGCATATCGAAAAGTTCTTTTGAAGGAATTGATACGATCTTCAAATTGTATTTGTCATCTAAAATATTGAGAATTTTTAAGAGATTGTAAGTTGTCATCGTCCCTCTTACAAGGATCGTGCCATCTCGTTTTCCCATTTTGAAATCTCTTATGAGGTAAGCGCCCTTCGCAGCATCCAGATGCGATGGAATTTTTATCCTTTCTCTGTCAGGTATCTCGATGGGAGGCCTTGTCAGATGAATCGCGACAATAGGCACATCCTTTGAAAGGGCTGCCCCTAACAGAACTGGCACCTCATTTGCCTCCCATGGATAAATATTTATTATGTGACCCTTTGGAAATAATTGAGTGACAACCGTCGAGAAAATACCGAAATGGGTCCTCGAATCGTCTGCAGTCTCGGGTCCCGAATGGCCTACAACCCAAAGAATCTTTCCAAGTTTTACCGGACAATCCTGCGCCATTTGAGAAAACAATCTGTAAGGTCCATACTTCAAATAGGCAAAGGCCCCGTACGTAGAGGTTGCCATCCAGAATCCATTGAAATTTTCGTAAGGCCTGTCTGACAAATTCACACTTGCAACTCCCGCAGAGATTCCGGCATTTGCAAATTCGGTTATTTCTTGCGGCAAAAGCACGCCATCCAAATTCGAGTCCCTGTCGTACCAGCCATATCCTTTGAAATCCCCAAATCCCTCTCCAAATCCAGAAAGATTTGTAGATTCTGTCAGATCGGCAGAGGCCGCTAAAAATAACGGCCTTCCGTATTTTTTCGCGCTCACGGCATTTATCCATGCCCCCCAGGATCTAAGTGCTTGCCTGTTTGCGGCCTTCGATCCGGGCTTGAAAAATACCTCCTTCGGATATGAAGTGTAATCAAAAAGAGATTTATCCTCGAAAATTCGCTGATCCAAAACAGGAAAGGCCCTCTTTGAAATCTCAATTCTTTTCTGGACAAGTTCATCGGTGATCTTCTCGACAAGATCTTCGTCCTTTAGAATCAAATCGATGACCTTTTTCAAATTCGCCCTTGTCTGTTTTACAAATTCATCTCCATCAGGAGCATCCTTGCCATACCCTTCAAAATCGACGCCATATTTTTCCATGAATTCTTCTCTTGTTCGCCAGAAGATCTCCGAATTTGCCTTGTGAGGGCTTCCGTGGGACTTGTTATCGTAAACGCCGTAGCCGTAACCTTTCTTTGTTTTAAACCATATTATATTGGGAAGATTTTTTTGCCTTTGAGATTCGCTCTTTTTGAAGGCATCAAAGACCTTCTCCCAGTCATGGCCGTCCTCGCATCCGACGACATTCCACCCGTAAGGTCTAAACCAGTCATCTGGCGTGCCGTGGATAACTTTGCTTACGGGATGATCGTCTATTCCAAAATCATTCCAGTCTATAAGCCAGTACAAATTGTCAAGGCCTAATCCGTAGGCAGAATTTTTGGATTCGTGAGAGGCACCGGCGCTCAGTGCTCCTTCTCCCTCAATTAGCCAAACCTTTGCGTCTAATCCAGCCCGCTTGAGAGCAAATGCCTCTCCAACGGAGGCAGGGAGACCATGGCCGGCGGGGCCGGTGTTGAATTTTAAAAACAAAGTTTTTCCTGAGAACTCGGCATGACCCGAAAGGCCATCTCTGTGCCTGAATTTCAAGAGATCGTCCAAAAGCACGATCTTAGACGGATCTATGAAAAATCTTTCATCCTTTGTTTCTTCAAATCTTTTCTTGAAAGATTCTCCTATTACCGCCAGCGAGGCGTAAATCAGAGGGACTGTATGGCCAGCAGAAAGGATAAATCTGTCCGAAAGAGGATTTTCAGGATGGACAAAGTCAAAGTGAGAGTCAGAAAAGACCATCGACCAGAATGCGTGCATCTTCGATCTTGATCCTCCCGGATGGCCACTTTGCCTTAAGTTTAGCGTGAAATCTATGAGTTGTCCCGTTACATCCTTTATAACTTCAAGTTCCTCAAAATTCAATTCAAATCACCTCGATATCATTTTTTGCGAATTATCCCAAGACGAAGGCCAAAGAAGATATCGTATCTCCGAGGCCGACAGTTATTTTTGGGGACGGAACGACCTTCGTCGGAAAGAGAATGAAATGAATTCCATCTCTTTCCCATTCTTTGTAATCGTATTTCTCTGGGATATCCAATACGTACTTGAATCTTTCCAAATTTATCTCGCCATCCATTGCTCTCTGGGCCGCCGCAAGAGATGCGAAGGCAAGGGCCTTTTTTTGAGATTCAAGATCGTAATCTCCCTTCAGTACAAGAAGGTAAAAGCCAAGCGTATGAAAATGGACTCTCGAAAGATCTCCTCTCATGATTTCGGATATTATCTGCGATATCCTTTCAACGTCCAAATTCAAAATATCTTTCTCATCGTACCCCATATCCCTTGCAACCCATGAAAGTTCGACCTCGTTGAGGCCTAAACTATCGAACATTGAAAACAACTTTTCCTCGACAGCCCTTCTTACCCTGTCACGCCTTATCGAGGCGAATTCGAGATGAAATCTAATCTCCGAATTTTTATCTTTTACAGTCTGTATGAATTTCAAAAGTTCATCGATCCTGTCCTCAACTGTCTCTCCATCGGGATAAACCTCTTGCATGATGTGAAAGCCTGAAACGAGAAAATGAGAGATGTCTTTCGCGTGATCTATAACGTAAGATCTGAACGGATCTCTTACCTCTAACTTTGAATTGGCAGGATTCCATGAGGCTATAAACCTGTTAGATCTCGGACAAGCGTATATTTGGTCTTTAACTGTTATAGATTGACCTTGAGAAAATTCAAAAATCCAGTGTATGGCATCGATTCCCTCTCCATCGTATGCGTTGATGGGATGATCAAGGCCATTATTCCCAACAACGAAAAGATTTTTGGAATTTGAGAATAGATTTGCAATCTCCTTTTTTAATGGGTAAACATAGACAAGGATCTTTTCAAATGGAAAAGGTATAAGGCCCTTTGCCATATTGGCAGAGGTCCCGCCCAGTCTTAAAGTACCCGTCCCGAAAGTTTTCATGATCCATTCGTAAACTTCCTTCGAATCGATCATCAACTGAAGAGCACTTCCATTGGAAAAAGAAAAAATTAGCCCTTTCCAAAAATCATCGATACACTTTATCGAATCGGGAAGGTCTGAAAATTTCTGAGGGATTGCGAGATCTAAATTCCCAATCTTTTTCGGATCGATCTTCACAAGACCATCTATGACCGAATGAAAGCCAAGACCTATCATCTTTGAATCCCGTGCCCTTTTAATTCCCCAATCAATCACGCCATCGTATATCTTCATATAATGCCTCCGAAGATCAACAAAAATATAGAACTTACAACAACAGTTGTGGTCACGGTGCCACCGGCCAGTTCAGGATCGAGTTTTTTATCTATCGAGTACAAAAGCGTCAAAAGCGGTGCGGGCATGAGTGCGCTCAAAAGCACGACATCCGCCATCAACACATTTGATGGCTCAAATATCCTTAGCACAAAATAAAATGTCATGCCTAACGCGGCACCGATGAGATATTTCAAAGAAATGGCCTTTGCCATATTTTTGAATTCAACTTTTAGCCTTTCGAAATTCAAAAAGACGCCTATCGTCAGAAGAGCCAAAAATGCATTTGCTCCGCTGAATATTCCAAGAAATTCAGAAAGTATATCTGGCATACTCGGTAAAGAAAGGTTCAAAATTATGGCGGCAAAAATCGCAAGCAAAGGCGGAAAGGTCGAGACCTTTTTGACAATCTCCTTTGTGCTGAATGCGTCTGCAGAAAAAAGTATCGCTATCGCATATCCTACCGTGTATATCATAAGGCCATTTCCCATGTCGAATATCGACATGTAAGCAAGGCCTTTCCCTCCCCACAATAACTGGGCAAAAGGATACGCAAACAAACCTAAATTTAAACCGTTAAAGGTCAAGATCAAAGATCCTTTTGTACCGCGCGCGGTATTCGATCTTCGAAAGATCAAAAAGCCCGCGATCATAAGTGTGAGTGTCGTCAAAATACC
>PNIW01000091.1 GCA_002878315.1 Mesoaciditoga sp.
CGCATTTGCGGCCTTAGAGTATTGTGATATGGAGGGGACAATATGAAGATAATGCTCGCCACAGACAATCCATCTTTAGAAGGTAAGATATCTGATAGATTCGCAAGAACTTCTTATTTTTTGATATACGATCTTGAAAATGGAAACTTTCAGGTTATAGATAACTCCTCAATTGGAACACATGGCGCCGGACCGAAGGCAGTTCAACTCGCAATAGATAACAAAGTCTCTGCAATAATCTCGGCAATTCCTGGTGAGACAGCCATGGAGGCTATAAAGGAATCCAAGATAAAGGTTTACGACGGCAGAGGACTTAACGCAAAAGAGGCCATAGAAAAATTCAAAAGCGGAGAAATAAAAGAGATATGAAGATCGCTGTACTTTCAGGAAAGGGCGGAACAGGAAAGACAACTGTCGCGACCAATTTAGCCTATTCTCTCAATAAAGTGGACAAAATGGTTCAATTGCTTGATGCCGATGTCGAAGAACCAAATGCCCACATCTTCTTTAACGTGAATTACGAAGATGAAGAAAATGTTCAGATACTTTTGCCCGTTATAGATAGAAACAAATGCACGCATTGTGGAATATGCGCAAGATCCTGTGAGTTTTCAGCGATAACCGTTTCTTCAAAATACATAATGGTCTTCGATAGTCTCTGTCATGGCTGTGGCGTGTGCTCGATGGTCTGTCCGGTCAAAGCGATATCCGAAAGGCCAAAGGACATAGGAACGATAAAATTAGGCAAGACGGAAGAAGGAATAATATTCGGAGAGGGTATTATGAACATAGGAGAGCCATCACCGGTTAGAATAATAAGACAATTGAAAAAGCATATCGCTCCTGACGCCGATGTCGTGATACTTGATTCTCCTCCCGGTACCTCCTGTCCGGTTATAGAAACCATTCACGACACGGATTTTGCTCTGCTTGTGACGGAACCAACTCCATTTGGACTTCACGATCTGAAATTGGCCATAGAAACCACACGCCAATTTAATATCCCCATCGGAGTTGTCATCAACAGATATGACGGCAGTTACAAAGAGATCGAGGCGTATTTAGACAGAGAGCAGATACCTCTTCTTATGACGATTCCTTACGATCCGCAAATTGCACGGGATTATTCAAAGGGATTTCTCTTTTCCAAATCACAAAATTACACAGACAAATTCTTAGATCTTTTTGAAAGAATAGAAGTGATCAAAAAATGTTAGTCTTTCAAATGGCAATTGTAAGTGGCAAAGGTGGCACGGGAAAGACCACATTATCGGCATCTTTTTCATATCTGGCAAAAAATAGAGTCATGGCAGATTGCGATGTGGATGCTCCAAATTTGCATATAATATTAAAGCCACAGATAATCGAAAAGCACGAATATTTCGGATCAAAAAAGGCCATTCTTGATCAGGAAAGATGCGTGATGTGCGGGGTATGCGAGCAGGTCTGCAGATTTGATGCCATAAAATTTGGCGGAGATCGTTATTTCGTAATGGAATATGCCTGCGAAGGATGCGGTGCGTGCGCAATAGCGTGCCCTGCAAAGGCTTTACAACTTGTCCAGATTTTAAGCGGTGAATACTATTTGTCAAAAACAGACAATGGCCCGATGGTACATGCACTTTTAAAACCATCCGAAGAAACAAGCGGAGATCTTATAGCCGAGGTAAGAAAACTTGCACTTAAAGTTGCATACGATTCACAGATTCCTTTAGTGATAATAGACGGGGCGCCGGGGATCGGATGTCCGGCAACATCTTCGATAACATCTACGAATTACGTGATTCTAGTTGCAGAACCTACAATGAGCGGTCTTCACGATCTAAGACGCATCGTCGAGACTGTAAGACATTTCAGGATAAAGATGGGCGTTATTGTCAACAAATACGACATAAATCCATCAAAAACCAATGAGATCGAAGAATACTGCAAAACCGAAGAGATCGAAGTCCTTGGAAAAATTCCTTACGATGAGTGTGTAAAGGAAGCGACTGAAAATGCCAAACCTGTCATCTTTTATGATTGCCCGGCCGCAAAAGAGATAAAGCGAGTATGGGAAAATCTATCGTCCAAAATTTAATCATACCGAACAGTATGTAGCACGTGGCGGGTGGCTCGTGGCACGTGGAAAAAAGCGGTGGCGGGTAACGCGTGATCAGTGAAAAGAGAAGCAAAGAAGCAGCGGAGGACAGGATATCTCCGCGGTGGTCGACTCATGGGGAAAAAGCAAAGAATATTTTCAGAAATTAAGATTCGAAATTTAAAGTGTGTTTAACACATTTCGAATGAGAGGTGAAGTTTATGCCATGGGTTAAAGAGGATCTGTGTAAAGGATGCGCAATTTGTTTAAAGGTCTGTCCCGTTGAAGGTGCAATTGAAATGAAAGATAAGAAAGCTTACATACACAACGATATATGCACAAGATGCGGAAAATGCATGGATGTGTGTCCAACCAACGCGATAAGGCCAAATTCCGAAAATCCGGCGTTAAGAGGATTTGGAAGAGGTTCAGGCCACGGAGGGCACAGACACAATCACGGTGAATGGTGATGAAATACGTCTATGGCCCTGTACCATCGAGAAGATTGGGCAGATCATTAGGTGTAAGTCCTATCCCCTCAAAAACATGCAATTACTCGTGCGTTTATTGCCAACTTGGCAGGACCGATCATTTTACAAACTTAAGAAAAGATTTTTTTGATCCTCACGAGATCCTGAAAGAGATCTTCAAAAGTGTGGAAGAAAATAGATCGATCGATTACATAACCTTCGTGGGAGAAGGGGAACCTACGCTTTGCAAGTCGATAGGATATCTGATAGATCAGGCAAAACTTACCAGCCTTCCCATTGCAGTCATAACAAACGGTGCTCTTTTGTACGACGAAGATGTTAGAATGGATTTGAGAAACGCAGATGTAGTTTTACCTTCTTTAGATGCTGGCGATGAACAAACTTTTTTAAAGATAAACAGGCCCAATAAAGAGATAAAATTTGAAAGAATGGTTGAGGGTCTAAAACAATTTTCGAAGATAAGAAAGGGGCAACTTTGGATTGAGGTAATGCTTGTCAAAGGACTTAACGATTCTGAAGAAGAGATCACAAAAATCAAGAATATTCTAAAAGATGTCAATCCAGACAGAGTTTACATAAATGTGCCGATCCGTCCTCCCGCAGAGCCATGGGTAGAGATACCTGACGAAGAATCCATCGCTAAAGCCCACGAAATACTCGAAAGTTATGTGATATCTGGATATGAAACGGGAGAATTCAATGTAGATCCGGATCATCTTTACGATGAGATTTTGAAAATATGCGAGCGACATCCATTGAGAGAAGACCAGATAAAGGGCATATGCCTTAAATTCAATATCGGCCCGGATGAGATAATCTCGAAAATGAGAAATGATAAAAGTGTCAAAGAAATTCTCTACCATGAAAAGAGATTTTTCGTTGTCAAGCCAAAAATGGAGGGAAAAGCATGAAAGTGACCATACTTTGTAACGATATAGCAAAACCAGGTCTTTTTGCCGAACATGGACTTTCTCTTTTGATAGATGATGAGACGATTTTTGACACGGGAACGAGCGACGTTGCAGTAAAAAATGCCGGTAAATTGGACGTGGATCTTTCAAAGGTGAAAAGGATCTTTATAAGCCACGGTCATTACGATCACATCGGAGGATTGCCTTACATGCTCGCGAAAACCGGAAAGGTCGATCTTTATCTCCACAAAAAGGCACTTGTACCAAAATACTCCGGCGATCGTTTTGCCGGCTTTTCTTACCAATGGAAGGATATAGAAAAGATGGCCAACGTCCACCTTCTTGAAGGAAATTCTACCATAGATGGATTTACGATCTTAAACGATGTTCCGACCATTGAAGAAAACATAGATCCCAATTTCAAAGTGAACGGCCACCACGATCTTTTCGAAGACGAGATAAATCTCATCAAAGACGGAGTTCTTATCACCGGTTGCGCTCACAGAGGCATAGAAAATATATTTGCAAAAGCAGGCACAGTTCAGATGGTAATAGGAGGCTTTCATCTTTTAAATTCAAGTATCGAAAGGATAAATGAAATTTCGAAAATTTTTAAAACTGCCGGTGTAAAGGTTGTGCCATTGCATTGTACGGGAAAGACGGCAACCGAAATTCTGAAAGAAACTCTCTCAGACAAATGTCTGATAAAGATGGCAGGAGACACGATATATATCGGTGGGTGGCGCGTGGCAGGTAGCGTATAGCAAATGGCGTATGGAGAAAGAAATTAGAGAGAAGGGATTGAATAGTGACGAGTAAGGTGTGATGAGTAAAGAGTGAAAAGTCTGTTCAATTGACAATTCTATGTGCCACGAGTCATGTACTACGTGCCAAACTGCCGGAGCGATGATATGGATAAAATTTATGATGACAAAAAGGAGGAAGTTTTATGTATGAATCTCTTTTTACGAAAATAAGATTTGGAAATCTTACTCTAAAAAATAGAATAATTTTTCCGCCGGTCTCAACAAACCTTGCCTCCTCAACTGGCGAGGTTACAGATGAGATGATATATCATTATTCCAGACGTGCAAAGGGCGGTGCGGCCCTTGTAACTGTTGAAAATGCCTGTATAGATTATCCTTCAACGATGGAAGGTGCAACACAGCCGAGATTCGACGACGAAAGTTATATCCCGGGTCTGAGCCGATTGACAGAAGAGATACACAAGTACGGTGCCTTTGCCTTTGTAGAACTTACGCACCCCGGTCTTATGGGATCTCATCCTCCGATCATCGCGCCATCGGACGTTAAGTTAAGGCCAGATGGACTCCATCCCCACGTGATGACAATCGATGAGATAGAAGAGGTTGCGATGAAGTTTGCAAAAGCCGCTCTTATAGCAAAGCGTGCAGGCTTTGACGGCGTTGAAATAGAATCTGCCCATGGTCTTCTGGTAGATCAATTTTTATCCCCCCTTGCAAACAAAAGAACCGACGAGTATGGCGGTTCAACAGAAAATAGAACTAAATTCGCAAAACTCATCATTGATAAGATAAGATCGCTTTGCGGAAATTATCCCGTAAGTGCACGTTTAGGGGTTATAGACTACGTTGATGGCGGGATAAGGCCCGAAAAAGAGGGCGTCGAAATAGCAAAAAAGTTTGAAGAGTACGGATATGTCGCAATTCATGCGGATGTCGGTTTCGGAGACAAGGAAAAAAGGTTAGAGCCAATGGGCTATCCACAGGCGTGGAGATCTAACCTTGCAAAGATAATAAAGGACTCAGGGGTAAAGATTCCCATCATAGCGGTTGGCATGATAAGAGAGCCTGAAGTTGCGGAAAAGATATTGAAAGATGGTACGGCAGATATTGTTGCATTGGGAAGAACGCTAATAGCCGATCCGGATTGGCCGATCAAAACGATGTACGGCAAAGAAAAGACTATTCGCAAATGCGTCGGATGCTCCGAGTGTATAGTCTCAAGGCACATGATGGGAACTGCCATAAGGTGCGGAATGAATCCGAATGTCGGAAAGAGCGAATCGTACGAAATGCTTGTTCCTCCGGTAAAGACTAAAAAGATCGTCATTGTCGGCGCCGGACCCGCAGGGCTTGAGGCCGCAAGAGTTTCAGCCATGAGAGGACACAATGTCGTGATCTTCGAAAAAGAAAAAGAGATAGGCGGTGTTATAAGGATAGGATCGGTACCTCCTGGGAAGGAAAAGATGAGGTGGCTTATAGATTATTACAAACAGATTCTTGAGGATTTGAAGATCGATCTCAGACTTTCAACGCCAGCGGATGGCAAAACCGTTATGAATGAAAATCCAGACGAGGTTGTAGTTGCAATTGGATCCGATCCTCTAATACCACCCGTTAAAGGGATAGACGGACCAAATGTCATGATCTATCCGGATATTTTGAATGGAAAATTGCCAAATGGAAAAAACGTTGTGGTCGGCGGAGGTGGCCTTGTAGGATGTGAAACGGCACTATATCTTGCAGACAAAGGATATTCAGTCTCCATTGTAGAGATGTTGCCGGACGTTGCAATAGGAATGGAGCCGATAAGCAAATCATACCTTATGAAAGAACTCAAAAATCGTAATGTCAGGATCATCGTAAACGCAAAGATAAAATCTCTCTCTCAAAACTCAGTGCAATTTGACAGGGAAGGAAAATCTGAAGAATTGCATTTTGATAGTTTTGTTGTGGCTTTTGGCGGCAAACCGAGAACTTTTGAAAATCTTCCGGTCCCGACGCATTTTGTTGGAGATGCCGTAAGAGTTGCAAAACTCCCTGAAGCCGTAAGAGATGGATACGCAGTAGGGTTTTCAATATAATTGATGAGGAGGCAAAAAATGGAGAAGGTCAAAATAGGAATAATAATATGCGATCGTTACCGTTCATGTGCCGGAGGAAAATGTTTTAAATCCCTTGAAAATCGGGAAGGCGCTTTCAGCATCTATAAAGGGAAGGAAGTTGAAGTCGTTGGATACACAACGTGCGGCGGATGCCCGGGTGGGAATATAGAATACGCCCCGGCCGAGATGAAAAAGAATGGCGTGAACGTAATACATTTAGCCACGGGTATGATCGTCGGCTATCCACCATGTCCTTACGTCGATTACTTCAAAAAATTCATAGAAGAAAAATACGGAATAAAAGTTGTGGTCGGTACGCATCCAATACCGCAAAAATATTACACGACACATGTGAATCTTAAAAGTTGGGAATCGCCGGAATGGAAAACACTTTTGGCTCCAACTATAGCAGATGAAAAGACGCGTCTAAATTACGATTGAATAAATCTAAGAAGCCTTTTACTTCAGAAAATCGTACATGCTAAATATTTTAAAATCGGATTTAGGCGCTTTTATTTGCTTTGGATGATCGGGCGATATTGCAAAGAAATTATCCTCGAGTATCTCATCTCTTTCTGTCGTTATTCTCACACCTAAGGCCGGCTTTTCTGCCTTTATCGTTAGAGTATTTCCGGATTTCTCAAAAGCGATGTGTGGATCTTCAAGTTTTGTCCTTCTAAAATTTGCAAACACTTCATGATTTTCAAAAACTTTGCTGCCAGCCTTTAGCCTTACAAAGCCAATAGATTCCTCTATGCTTTCTGAGACTTTGAAATTATCGACGTTCAAAACTGAGTCGGACGGAATTCTCACATCGTAAGACTTTTCCACCAATTTCTTACCACTCAAAGTCCATAATTCCAATTCGAGACGGCCCTCTACCATTTCCGAATCGTTGACTACGATTACTCTCAATTCATCTCCATCATTTTTTACCAAAGGCAAAAGTTCCGCGTAAAATCTTTTCGTGTAATAGTAAAGCCCTTTAGGCCTTTTGAAGTAATCGACAGATGACCAACTGAAAACGGGCCATGAATCATTTAACTGCCAGTAGAGGGTACCGGCTGTCCTGTACTTTCTTTCTCTCCAGTGATCGACTCCAGTCTTTATCGCTTCGGCCTGATTTATCTGCGAAAGATAGATTATGGAATCGAAGTTCTTAACGCTTCCGAAATGGTTATGTATGAATTTCATTATTCTTTCAGGCCCTTCAACCTGCTTGTTATGGCGGACCATAACATCGCCGAAGATTTCTTTTTCTGACTTTTTGGCAAAGAAGTCGACCGTCTTCGGATCTGGGGCCGCTTGAAATCCGAATTCGCTTACAAATCTCGATTTATCGGCAAGATATCCTTTGTAATCCACCCAGTTAGACCATACATTCCACACATGTCTGTCTCCGGCTTCATCTGAATTCGCCATGCTTCCTCCGTACGGGCTCGATGGCCAGTACGGGCGGGATGGATCCTCTTCCGCGCATATCTTTGGAAAATCCTGCAAGTAAAGTACATTTCCTAAATGCTCACCGTTGTGCCTGTGATTGTAATTCCATTCTTCAAAGCCCCAGTTATTTTCGTTATTTCCGCACCACAAAACTATGGATGGATGGTATCTCAATTTGATAACGTTGTACCTTGCCTCTTTACCGGCAAGTTCTCTAAACCATTCCAAATTGTCCGGATATTCAGCGCAGGCAAACATGAAGTCCTGCCAGACTGTTATTCCGAGTTCATCGCATTTTTCGTAAAATTTTTCATTCTCGTATATGCCGCCGCCCCAGACTCTCAACATGTTAATATTCGCATCTGCGGCCATATTGAGCAACATGTAGTAATCCTCATCTTTGAGCCAACTCAAAATGTTGTCCGATGGGATCCAGTCCGCGCCTTTAGCAAAGATACGCCTTCCGTTTATTTCAAAGATGAATGATTCTCCTTCTGCGTCCTTTTCCTGGATGATCTTCACAGTCCTTAGGCCTATGCGCTTTTTTTCGGACGATATCTCTTTTTCGCCGTCGAAAAGTTTGAATTCAAAGTTGTGAAGCGCGCTCTTCCCATACCCTTTCGGATACCATAATTCTAAATTTCCACGTTCAAACTTTCCCTCGAAAAGATAGCCATTGAATCCGGCACGGACTTGGAATTGACCTATCTCCTTTTTATCGACAAGAACTTTGACGGTATAGTCTCTGTCCCCAACTGCCCTGACATATCCCGTAACTTTGACCGTATTGATGTCTTCGAGATAAGCAGTCGATCCTTCTAAATATGCGTCATCTCTTTCTTCTATGTATATGTTTTTCCATATCCCAGATGTTGCGATTCTTGCACCCCAGTCCCATCCGTAAGAGTACTGGGCCTTTCGGATGTACACCCTCGCGCTTTCTTCTCCCGCGTAAAGTTTTCCGTAATTTCGCTCGAGCGTTTTGGGTACCTTTATCGGAGATAATATCTTTACTCTTATCGTGTTTTTGCCGGTTTTCAAAAGGTCTTTGACCGGAAATCTGTACCCGATAAACATGTCCTCGCATTTTCCGACAAATGCGCCGTTGATATACACTTCGGCAAGCGTGTCTATGCCCTCTATCACAAGATCGTAATACCTTTTATCGAGTTTTTTCACTTCAAAATCTTTAGAATATTCCCACGACTTCTCTTCAAGTCTTCTGAAGAGTTTTTCATTTTCTCCGATGTACGGATGGGGCATGAGTTTTAAATTCACAAGATCGCCCTGCACGGTGCCGGGCACCGTGCCTTCAAATTTGAACTCTCCGCCGTCATCGGTAACCTTCCATTTTCCGCAAAGGTCTATCATCTTATCTCCTTCATTCAACGGCGTTTTTGGATATGACATTCGCGTACCATTTCGCGCTGTCTTTCAAAATTCTCTTTTGCGTCTTGTAATCAACGTAGGTTATTCCAAATCTCTTTGAATATCCTTGAGCCCATTCGAAATTGTCCATCAAAGACCAGACGAAATATCCTTTTAGTTTAACCCCATCTTCGATTGCCCTGTGGGCCTGAGAAATGTGTTCTCTGAGATAATCTATTCGTTTTTGATCGTGAACCGCGTCATTTTCAACTTTGTCGTCGAATGCGGCACCATTTTCTGTCACATAAACTTCTTTGGGATTGTACTCGTCCTGAACCCCTTTGAGGATCTTGTAAAAACCTTCAGGATATATTTCCCATCCCATCTCGGTTTTCGGAAGACCGCGGCCAATTACCTTTATACCCATCGGTGAGGATGGATCAGCCTTGACTAAGTCTCCTGAATAGTAATTGATCCCGACAAAGTCTATGGCTTTTTTGATATCATCCATGTCTTTTTCATACCCTTTTGGAAGGAACTCTTTCGCAAAGTTCTCAATATGTTCCGGATATTTCCCTTTAAAGATCGGATTCAAAAAGAGAGGATAATTTGAAAATTCATGCGCCATTTTCGCCGCCATTACATCTTGCGGAGAATCAGACGCAGGATCATGAGATCCATTAGAAAGAGTTATACCTATCTTTCCATTTATACCCTGCGATCTGAAGGCTTCAACTGCCTTAGAATGAGCCCTTAATTCGTTATGGGCAACCGTAAAGGCTGCGTATATATCGCGCATGCCGGGCGCGTGTTCGCCGTACATATGGCCTATGAAAGCCATAACCCACGGCTCGTTGAGAGTTATCCAGTGTTTGACCCTATCTCCAAATCTCTGGAAGAGATAATCGGCGTAATCTCCAAACCAATTTGCAATGTCCCTGTTCGCCCATCCGCCAATGTCCTGAAGGGCCGCGGGTAAATCCCAGTGGTATATCGTCACGAAAGGTGTTATATTTTCTTTTAAAAGTTCATCTATGACCCTGTTGTAAAAATCGACACCCTTTTCATTTATCTTACCCTTTCCATTTGGAAAGATCCTCGACCATGAGATCGAAAATCTGTATCCTTTGAGTCCTAAAGATTTCATGAGTTTGATGTCTTCTTTGTACCTGTTGTAATGATCGCATGCCACATCTCCCGTTTCTCCCTCATGAGTTGTGCCCGGCGTGTGAGAGAATCTGTGCCATATAGACGGCCCTGTTCCATCTGCAAGAGGTGATCCTTCGATTTGATAAGAAGCCGTTGCCGACCCCCAGACGAAATCCTTTGGAAATTTTTTCTCAGCCATTGTAATTTCTCCTTTCTATTGTATTGTCTTATTTCCGAAATTTTCAACTGTCTAAGATGTTATTCGCTCCGGCAGGCGATTTGGCGCATAGAATTGGCAATTTTCAATTGGCGATCGCCAATTCTACCTGCCAACCGGGGCTTTTAATTGTCCATTCCCAATTGTCAATTCTATTTCACCACTATTTTTGCAACGTCCGATTTCCACGCATAATTAGTTCCCCATCCGCCGCTAAATATTCCGACCTGAAGCGAATATGTCCCCGGTTCGGATAATGTCAATTCATAGGTCAAAGTAATCGATTGAGATGGAGAAAGATTGACATTCTGATCAAACTGCTGCCATACTTTTTGGTTGGCCGCATTGTGAATCTCAACATCTATTATACCGTTATTCAGATATCCAAGATCAGAAGTGTTTGTAACAGTCACAGATATCATGCTATTTCCTCCAGCGCAAAGTTCTGTAGGATTAACATTTCCGGTTATCGAAAAAGACGGCGCTGGTGGAATTGCAACGGTAAACTGTGCCGCCTCACTGGAAGAGAAGAGATTGATCATAGAATGATCGAAAAGGAAAGATTTTACAGTGTATATGTCAGGCGCATTTGGAACGGTCCAGTCCCAATTGACTTTGTAACTTTCATTTGTGCCAATCGAGACATTTGATATTGTCTTTTGTCCTACCATCCTACCAGATGAATTGTATATCTCCATCTCTATCACACCGTTTGAAATATTTCCCGCTTTAACTGTGAAGTTTGTCTCTATACGTTCGATCTGACCAGGTGTAAGTTTTGTGCCAGAGATTGTCGTATTTTGAATGACTTGAGGTCCAAGGACTTTCAAGACATGCTGTGGTTTCATGATTATAACGTTTATCGAATAAGGCGCAACATTTACAGACGATGAAAGTTGAATTGTTTTGTTTTCAATAGATTTCATCGCCCCTCCGACACCATCTCCCATACCGTAGACGTATTCGATGGCCTCATCTGAAGGTTTGAATCCTAAGATATTCAAATCCACATCGTAAGAATTCACAGGATCCGTGTTGACAATCATTACGGCAAGATCTCCATTTGTATGCTTGACAGCGTAAACATCGACAAGACTTTGATTCGAAATGCTTCCGACTACCATATCACCTGGCTTGGCAAGATACTTGAGCATCTCGTATCCAAAGTAAGTTGGAAATGGAGTATTGTTAGGAGGCTCAACATCAGATTTTCCAAAATTGTTGTTATTCGAAAGTATTCCGTAATCTCCGTAATTCGTATTTCCGTAAAGTTTATCGCTGTTGTTATTCCCGGTAAGAGCGTTGTTGTGAAGTGTCCACCAGTCAACGTTATCGACACCTCCTGTAAGCCAGTTCATATAATCGTTGACCAAAAAGAGTGCATTCACAAGACTCGTCGTTTGCTTTCCGGGATTGTAAGAGACTGAATTCGTCTCTGTAACGAATATACGTATGCGATCTGCGTTGGGGCCAGCGTAATCTCTTATTTCCTGCCTAAGCCTCGCAAGCATATCGGGTATCTGATTTGTCGAGGCCAAAAGGGCACTGTCAGATTCATTGCCTGGATTTTGCGCATACCAGTGAATAATGACAAAATCTATGTAATTTCCCGCTGTCTGCAAAACCACTTTGTTCCAGTCGGGAGTCTGTCCCCACGGCCAGTTGTAAGGGCACGTCAGTACTGTTCCTATCTTTATATCCGGATCGACGGCTTTCATAGCCTTTGCAAAGGCTATGAAGTTTTCGGCGTAAGCCTGAGGGCCTTTGGTTGAGTGAAGATCTGTTTCCCAGTTAGCTCCATAACTGCCATTTCCGTACACTTCATTTCCTATCTCCCAGTATTTGACATCGTAATTGTGATCGATATTAGCGTATTTGACCCATTTCGCCGCTTCAGATGGCTCTCCTCCTCCCGTTCCGGCAAAGTTCGTGCCGTAATTAACCGTGATCAGCGCCTGTGCACCGATTTCATTTACGAGTTTCATGAAATTGTCAAAGGTATTCTGCGGATCAACGTAAGGAAAATCCTGACCCGGGACTACCGAATTTGTCTCCCAGTCATATATGTCAGAAAAACTTCCACCCGGAAATCTTAAAACTTTTACATTCAAATTTTTCATTAATCCTGGAATGACAGGATCCAAAAGATGCCAATCCCATGCGGCTGCGTTCAGGCCAAAGGAAGTTTGAGGTAAAGTAACGATCTCTGCCGCGGTGTTGACCGTGATCGAAACACTCGCAGAAAATCCAAAGACGGCAAATCCTAACAATGCAAAAATGACAAACCATTTCGGCATCCAAACCACCCCTTTTATTTCATTTTACTTTTCTTACAGAAGACCTTTCGATGAATTTAAAAGGCACAACGATGTTGTAGCCGACCTTTGATCCGGCAGATTCTAATCTGTTTATAAGATTTTTTATCGCGGTAAGTCCAAGTTCACTTCGGGGCTGTTCTATCGTCGTCAACGGCGGAACGGAATATTTCGAGATATAAGTGTTATCAAATCCAGCGACTGATATTTCATCTGGCACCGATATGCCGAGATCGTTCAAAGCGCTTATCACTCCGAAGGCCAATATATCGTTGAAAGCGAAGATGGCCGTGACGATTTTGCCGTTTTCTTTTATGAATTTTTTTGTTAAATCATATCCTGTGTCGAGATCAGAAAAATTTCCGTTGGCGATGTACAACTCGACATCGTCATTTTTTCCTTTGAATTTAAGAACACCATTCTTTCTGTCATTAGAGGATTGAAATTTTTCTCCACCGGTTATTGCCAAGATCTTTCTGTGACCCATCGAATAGAGATATTTCATCATTACAAACGCAGCCCTTTCGTTATCTATAGTAACGCCAGTCACTTCAAGATCCCCTATAGGATCTCTCCAGTCAACCGCGACTATGGGTACTCCTATTTTAGTGAGCTTTTGAACGCTTTTTAGATCCGGAGTGCAGGCGATTATTCCATCAAGACGGCGGCTCATGAAAAAGTCAAAGGTCATATCTTCCCAGTTTTCCACTTTGTTGGTGACACTCACGACAGTTTCGTATCCTTTCTTGCTTGCGTAAGTTACCATTGCATTGACTATCTCGCCGTAATAGTAACCGCCAAGATCCGGCACTATGATTCCGATACTGTAAAGTATCTGCGATCTCATAGCCTTGGCAAATGTCGAAGGCTTATAGTTGAGCATCTTTATTGCTTTCGCTATATTCTTTCTTTTTTCCTCGGATATCGGGACTGTCGAATTAAGGTATCTCGATACGGTTGAAACAGATACATGGGCTGCGCGGGCAACATCAACTATCGTGACTTTTCCCGAACGAGATCGGATCATTTGATTTCACTCCCTCTGCCGCATAACACGCTACTTTATGATTTTGATCTATTTCTTTTAGAGAAGGCTTTTTCCTGCACACATCCATGGCAAGCGGGCATCTGTCAAAGTAAGGGCATCCTCCCGGCGGCAATTCTCCTCTTTTCATCTCAAGTTCAGATTTCTTCCACTTTCTGCCTATTTCCGGAACAGAACTTAGAAGCATTCGAGTGTACGGGTGAAGAGGATTGTCGAAGACAAGTTTGGTCTTTCCAAACTCCACAATATTTCCTCTGTACATTATCATTGTCGTATCACTTATGTAATACCCCAAAGAAAGATCGTGGGTTATGAAGAGCACAGACATCTTCTCCTTGTTTCTTAAATCTCCGAGTATGTTCAGCACATCTACCCTTGTCGATGCATCAAGCATGGAGATCAATTCATCGGCTATCAGAAGTTTGGTGTCAAGCAAAAGCGTTCTCGCTATTAAAATCCTTTGCAACTGCCCACCGCTCATCTGGTGCGGATACTTGCCAAGAATATCCAAAGAATTAAGTCCAACCTTCTCTAACGATTCAACAATGAGTTCGTGTTTTTTATTCGCTTTGTCTTTTAGATAACCATCGAAGAGCAGATTGAAGACTCTGTCCACTTTGAAAATGGGATTGAATGAGGCAAAAGGATCCTGAAAGACTCCCTGGACATGCTTGTAATACTCTTTCAATTTCTTGCCCTTAAGGGTAGATATATCTATCCCCTCGTAAATTATCCTCCCCAAAGATGGCTTTAATAATCTAAGTATAAGACGTCCAACCGTTGTCTTTCCGCTTCCGGATTCACCGACAAGGGAAATTATTTCTGCTTTGTGAATGTCAAAAGAAATATCATCAACTGCCGTTGTGAAATACCCCCCTACAAGGCCCGATTTGAAGATCTTTGTGAGATTCTGAATTTGAATTAGTTCATTCATTTTTATCATTTCCTTTTGTATACGCCCAGCATGCGATATATCTGCCGGGCATGTATTCCACAAGTGGCGGTATTTCGTTCTGGCATTTTTGCGGATCTACGCGTAACGGACATCTATCGTAAAACCTGCACCCGGTTGGAGGATTCAAAAGATTTGGAGGATAACCTGGAATTCCTTTTAGCCTTTTTTGGGAGAATTGTATGCCCATCTTCGGAAGAGAACTTATCAAAAGTTTGGTGTAAGGGTGTAATGGCTTTGAGACTATATCCTCAGTATTTCCAATCTCGACAACATGGCCTGCATACATGATCATTATCCTGTCCGCTATCTGGTAAAGCACGGATATATCGTGCGTTATGAAGATCACGGATGAAACAAACTGTTTGTCTTTGAACTCGTCAAGCATTTCAACGGAAAATTTCTGCGAGGAGACGTCAAGTGCCGAGGTTATCTCATCGGCGATCAAAAGTCTGGGGTTAAGAAGAGTTGAGATTACCATCACCACTCTTTGCTTCATACCGCCTGACAGTTCTATAGAGTACATATCGACAACATTTTTAGATAAACCGATCATTTTAAATCTTTCGACTGTAAGATCGATTATCTCTTTTTCGGACATTCTTTTGTTATGCTCTCTGACAAGGTCTACGACTATGTTCTTTATTTTTTTGGTGGGGCTCATAGCATCCATGGCAAACTGCGGAATTATAGATATCTTTTCAAATCTAATCCTTCGCATCTGATCATCTGTGAATTTGGATATGTCATTTCCGTCCAGCACCGCATTTCCACCAGCGTAACGCATAGGTGCTTTAAGGTATATCAGAGAATTGCCGAGTGTCGATTTCCCGCATCCGGATTCGCCTGCCACGCCAAAAACTTCGTCGGAGTTGACGAAGAAACTAACTCCATCTACGGCTTTAATCTGCCCTTTCAAAGTCTGGTAATATACTTTGTAATCTTTTACATCCAATAATTTCGCCATTTCAAGTCGACCTCAATCTTGGATTGAATGCCTCATCCATCGCCATGTTTATGAAATAAAGAGAGGCAACCATAAAGGTTATAACGATGCCGGGCGGGATCATCCACCACCAGTATCCCAAAATCAAAGCATTCCACAAAACCGAGTCCTGCAGCATTCCTCCTAAGGAAACTGAATTTGTAGGACCTAATCCTATAAAAGAAAGTCCGACGATTGCCAAAATCGATCCACCGAATTGAAGTATAAAAACCATAAAAACGTAAGAAAGCATGTTGGGCGCTATGTCTTCCGCTATTATCTTTAGGGTACCGGCACCGGATATCTTTGAAAGACTCACAAATTCTCTCGATTTCAAAGAAAGAGTCTGGGCTCTCACGGCTCTTGCAACCCATGGCCATCCTGTCAGACCTATTATCAAACTTTCAAGCACAACGCTTCTCGAATTTAAAAAGGAAGCAATTATGACTAACAATGCTATCGTTGGAATAACAAGCAATATGTTGGTAAACATCATAAGCACTTCATCTAAGAAACCTCCCTTATATCCTGAAAAAAAGCCTATCAAAAGGCCTATTATCGTTGCCACGCCACCTCCTATAAGCCCTACAAGCCACGTGCCATCTAACGCGACAATGAGTTGAGAATAAAGATCGTATCCAAAAGGATTCGTACCGAGCGGATGTTCGAGTGAAGGAGGCGAACCCTGAACACCCGCGTATTCGTAGGGCTTGTAGTGGATGAAGAAAGGACCCACGATCGAAAGTAAGATGAAGAAAAGCAGGATGGATATTCCTATTTTGAATTTGCTGTTTGTCAAAAAGAAGTACAACACATCCCACTTTTTCAGTCTATCAGATAATTTCATGACATTCATCCTTCCGTGTAAGCGATTTTAACTCTCGGATCTATGAACATATAAAGGATATCTATGATGAAATTGGCAAGCAAAACACCTGCTATTATGAAGAGAAAACAACCTTGAATCAATGGGTAGTCCTTGTTCATGATTCCCTCAAAAAGTATGTATCCAATACCGGGGTAAGAAAAGACGATTTCCGTCGTTATCGCACCTGCGACTATAGTTCCAAGTTGGAGCGCGAGTCCGGTTATCTGTGGAAGAATAGCGTTTCTGTAAGAGTATTTCCTTATCAGTCTTTGAGATGCGCCCAAAGATCCCATGTATCTCGAATAATTAGATTCAAGTTCGTATATGATCATGTTTCTCATGCCTATTGCCCATCCGCCGAGCGAGACTATAAAAAGTGATAAAAATGGAAGAATCCAGTGCTTTAAATAATCAAAGATAAATGCGAATGTGAACGATGGCGTCATGGAATAACTAAAAGCCCCCGACATCGGTAATACGCGAAGTAGAGTCCCGAAGATCCATACAAGCAAGATTCCAAGCCAAAAATAAGGAACGGAGGTAAGTATGTAGAAGGTAGGAAGCAAAATATTGTCTGCTTTTTTGCTTCTGGCAGCCCATGCGCCAATTCTATTTCCAACCCAGAAACTCAGCAAAATAGACGGAAGTAAAAACAAAATGTCGTATGGAACCGCAGAAAGTATTATATTTATAACAGGCTCGGGATAAAGATACATGCTTATACCGAGATTCCCCGTTAAAAGATTTCTCCAAAAGAGTGCGTATTGTTCCCACCATGGAATGTTAAGTTGAAAAGCCTGCATGAAATAATCAAACATCTGTTTCGTCAGCACAGATGCCTGAGCCGCAGAACCGCTTGAAGCCTGAGCAAATCTTGAGACTATAAGACTTACGGGATTTCCAGGCATCAAACGCGGTATCGCCCAGTCAAGACTTGCGGCTATGAAAAAAGTTATAAGGTAAATTATTATCTTCCTTGTAAGATACTTTCTCATCTTTACCTCCAAAAGGTCCCTCTCTCAAAAGAGAGAGGGAAATAACTTTATTTTGCTGGTTTTATTCCCGTGTACAGATACAAAGAAGCCGTTGTAACGGCATTATTGGTCCATGTCGACGGAAATGCGTAAGGATTTTTAGCATTCGGGAAATTCGTCCAGACAGATTGATTGGCGAGATACCACATACCGTTGTACCACAAAGGTATAACAGGCATATTTTTCAAGAAGATCTGCTCGATTTCTGAATACAGAGGTTGAAGTGCATTAACATCGTCAAGAGGTATAGAAGATATTTTGTTCAACAGATTAACAACTTCAGGATTTGAATATCTTTCGAAATTTCCGTTGTACATGTACTGTTCAACCGGATATCCAAACAACCAGTACAGATATGTGTAAGGCGTCATAGAAATGCCTGATCCAAAGTTGTTTATTGCCATCGTGTAATTGCCACTTGTAAAGTTATTCCAGTAAGTTGTGAAATCCGGAAAATCGGCCGTCACATTGAGCCCAATTTTTTGAAGATCTTCCGCAACTATTCTTTCGGCAGCCATCCAGTCTGTCCAACCGTATGGGCATATTATAGAAAGTTTAAGCGGCTTGCCATTTGGCATCGTTCTCCAGCCATCAGGCCCTTTTTTGTATCCGAGTTGATCCAGTATCTGTACGGCTTTGGCAGGATCATAGGTATAACCGTACTGAGAAACAACGTTTTTATCTTCAAATTGCATCCAGGATTCGATCGGAAGGAAACCGAGAGGATCAACGTAATTTGGCACCTGCCCGGCGTAAACTCTCTGTGTCAAATCCGAAGTTGGTCCTATAGCGTAAGCAAGCGCTCTCCTGAATTGGGGATCATTCAAAGGTGCAACGGAATTGTTCAGGAAAAGTAATGCGGTGTTGGAAGAGAGCATGTAAGGAGGTTTATCATTCCACGCTACAAGATCGTAAGGTTTTATGAGAGATTCGATTCCAGGAAGGTAGAAGTTGGAAATATCAAGTTGACCTTGCAAAAGAAGGCCAAGGGCAACATTGTTAGAAGAAACTGCCAGTTCTGCAAGGTATTTCGGAGCCGGCTTTCCAAAAACATCATTTCCCCACCAGTTATCATTCCTCTCAAGAACTATTTCCTGTGGATTATAGGTCAAAAATTTGTATGGTCCGCAACCAACGGGATTGGTAAGGTTGGCATAGGAGAATATGTCGCTTGTCGCCATTTTTGACCAGATATGCTCGGGTACTATGTAAGATCCGTAAAGCGCTCCATAAAAATTAGGATAGTTTGGCTGTGAAAATACAAATTCAACGGTGTAGTCATTTATAACATTGACTGCCTTCAGAGAAGGCACGGCAACGAGTTGATTCACCGTAAAAGGAAGTTCGAACGTGTATTTCACATCATAAGCGGTGACAGGTTGTCCATCTGTCCAGTACGCATTTTGCCTTAATTTGACAACGTAAGTTGTGTTGCTCGTCCATGTACCGCTTTCCGCAAGGTACGGAATCATCTGATTTGTCAGAGGATTATACATGAAAAGCGTTGGATACACAAGATCTACACCCCATCCATGATTTGGATTGAGAGGATTAAAGTTTGTCAAAGGCCCCCACATTGAACCACCAAAGTAAAGTGTCTCGTTTCTCGGAAGGGTTAATGCCATCGCCACAGAAGCGACCATCAAAGCAACGACCGCCGCTAAAACGATCTTCTTCACACCTAACACCTCCTAATTTTAAGATCACAAAAAGTTTATCATGAAAAAGTTTTCATAAAAACAATCTATTTCCTTCTAAAAAATTCAAATTTATAGAATATTATGGATATGAAATCAATTTCTCGAAATATCATATTATGTCTTATTTTGATGTAATAAAATGATAAACATAACTAAACTTTTCTTGCTATTTCACAGTTTCACGTAACACGCGGCACGTAGAACTGACAATTTTCAATTGACAATTGTCAATTTAACAGACTTTCACTCTTTGCTCACTACCATTCACTGATTGAGGCATTACGCCTTCCACTTACGGCAAATGACTATTCGACTTTTAAGGTAAGTTTGGTATATTATATTCATCGGAGATGATCGGATGACCAAAGTTGTTAGAATAGGGAATGTAATGATTGGCGGTGGAAATCCAGTAGCGGTTCAATCGATGACGAACACTGACACAAAAGATGTTGAAAAAACAATTGAACAAATAGAAAATCTTCAAAAAGCGGGATGTCAGATAGTAAGACTAAGCGTTTACGATAACGAGTGCGTGGAGGCCTTAAAGAAAATAAAATCGCGCGTAAGTATTCCTCTGGTTGCAGATATACATTTTGATTACAAGCTCGCAATAGAATCTATTCTTGCCGGAGCAGATAAGATAAGGATAAATCCCGGCAATATAGGTGCAAAATGGAAGGTCGAAGAGGTTGCAAAGGTTGCAATGGCGCACGGAATACCGATAAGGGTGGGATCTAACGAAGGTTCAATGGATGAATCTTACGTAAAAAAGTTCAAAAGTATATCGGAGGCGCTTGTCTACAGTGCTCTCGACGAGGTAAATATACTCGAATCAGTGGGATTTAACGACATAGTCGTGGCCGTAAAATCCTCCGATCCGGTTGAAACCGTACAGGCAAATGAGATGATCTCAAAAATGACTCAATATCCGCTCCACATAGGCGTGACAGAGGCCGGCATCTACGAAGACGCAGTTGTCAGGTCTGCCTTTGCTCTTGGTCATTTGCTCTACGAAGGCATCGGAGACACTATAAGGGTCTCAATAGCCGGAGACCCTGTTAGAGAGATTGGAGTGGCCTATTCAATTCTTCAAAGCGTCAAAAGGTTTGAAGGACCCGAGATCGTCGCATGCCCGACATGCGCCCGTACCGAAATAAATGTTGAGGAACTGGCGACGGCGGTAAGAAAGGAACTTATCGGCGTCAAAGGAAAGGTGAAGGTCGCGGTTATGGGATGCGTTGTAAATGGAATTGGCGAGGCAAAGGGGGCAGATGTGGCCGTTTTTGGTACCAAAAGTGAAGGTGTTATTTATTTTCATGGTAAAATCTTTTCAAAGGTCGGCAGAGATGAGATACTTCCAACCCTAAAAAAACTCGTTGAAGATCATTTGAAAGGAGAAAAAGATGAAATTAATAAGATCTGTTAATGAGATGATCTCCATAGCCGGTGGATATAAAGACAAAACGGTTGGTTTTGTACCAACTATGGGCGCCCTACACGCAGGACACCTTTCTCTTGTAAGAAAGGCCAAAGAAGAAAATGAGATCGTTGTCGTGAGTATTTTTGTAAATCCCAAACAGTTCGGACCCAACGAGGATTTCAACGCCTATCCGAGGGTGCTCGAAAAAGATCAAAATTTACTCGAAAAAGAAAATGTGGATTACCTTTTTACCCCATCAGTTGAAGAAATGTACCCTGAGGGTTTTTCAACATCTATCCATGTCGCAAACCTTACAGATTACCTTTGCGGTTATTACAGGCCTGGCCATTTTGACGGCGTTGTTCTCGTGGTTAACAAACTCTTCAACATAGTAAGACCGAAGAAGGCATACTTTGGGCAGAAAGATGCCCAGCAATTCAGGGTTTTAAGAAGAATGGTAGAAGATCTGAATATGGGAATCGAAATGATCGAGATGCCGATTGTTAGAGAAAGCGATGGCCTTGCTATGAGTTCAAGAAACGCGTATCTTTCTGTCGAAGAAAGAAAAAAAGCCCCGATTTTGCACGAAGCAATAAAGTATGCGGCAGATCAGGTAAGGAACGGAAGAAGAGATGCCTTCAAAATAAAGCGTGAAGCGATCCAGATAATAAGAAAGTATCCAGAAATAAAGATACAATATTTCGAAATTGTGGACGAAAAAAGCCTTGTACCGGTCTCTAAAATTTCTTCGAAAGTTATTGTCGCCGCCGCGATCTTCATAGGAAAGACAAGGCTTATAGACAATGAAATCGTAAATATAGGAGACAAAATATGAAAATAAAGGTTATAACAGATTCTTCCTGCGATCTGCCTGTAGAATGGTTCAAAGAAAATGACGTCGAAATTGTTAATCTAAAAATATACATCAATGGAGAATTGAAAAATATTTCAACAAATGAACTCATAAAGGAATGGAAGATGGGGGAAAAGATAACCACCTCTCAGCCAGCACCAAATGAGTTTGAAAAAATATACGAAGATTTCCTAAAGGATTATGATGGAATTCTCTCTGTCCATCTTTCTTCCAAATTGAGCGGAACCTTTGGCAGCGCAGCCGTCGCGGCAAGAAAATTTCCACAAAAGGTCGAGGTAATAGATTCTCTAACAACGACTTCAGCCTTAGGTGCCATGGTTGCAAAGGCTGTAGAACTTTCAAAAACTGAGGATCTGAAAACTTGCGCGGAAAAGTTGAGAAAATATGCTCAAAACGTTAAGACCATTTTCGGAGTTCAAACGGTTGAAAATTTAGTAAAGGGAGGAAGGGCTCATCTTATAGCCGGAAAACTCGTGACACTGCTTAACGTCAAACCAGTCTTAAAAGGAGAAGACGGAGAGATAAAGTTGCACAAAATAGTGTTGGGATTTCAAAGAGTGCTTAGAGAAATCGTCAATTACGTTGAATCACACGAAGTTGTCGATAGAAAGGTCTACATCGCCCATGTTAACGCAAAAGAAGGTGTGGAGTACCTGCTTTCAAAGTTCAAGGATAAATACATATGCACCGTTGCCGAAGTAGATCCGGCTATAGCGCTCAACGCCGGAGAAGGATCGGTACTTGTGGGATTTCTTGTTTAATGTATTCCAATGTAGTATAATTTATTTGTGAGGGACAATGAAGAGATAAGATACGTTGATTTGGATGATTTACTTTTTATCTTAGCCTTAGATTTTCCGGTAATCCTTTTGGCTGTGATTCTTAAATACTTCGGTCTGAATTCCGATTCTATCAACGCTTTTCTGCTTATACCACTCTCCGTAATTACCATATGGGGCTTTCATTTATCTTTGAAGAAAAAAGATCACGGTATAGGTTTGTGGTTTAGAATCTCGTCCTTTGGTCCGGATTTGATATGGAGCATTATCACCTTTCCGGCAATTTTTGGCGTATACATTTTAATGAATTTTATGACCTCATTTATATGGGGAAGAAATGACGCAAATGTAATTCTAATGAACCCCAATGAGATTATAGCCGTCATATCATTGGGACTGTTCTTTCCGGTGATGGAAGAGGTAATTTTTAGAGGTGCCATTTATGAATACATAAAAAGGTTTTATTCTCCAGAATTTTCGATGGTTCTTACTTCTATAGCGTTTGCAGTCGTGCATCCTTTCGAACAATGGATGAAAATATTTGTTTTTGGAATGCTTTTAAATTTGTTATACTATAAGAGAGGAACCCTGACGGTAAGTTCGACTGTACATGTGATGATCAACTTGATTTACATCTCGTTCTTCTACTTACCAAGGGGTTGAAAGAGGGTGATTTTATATGTTTAATAAATTTTCAAAACGTGCGGCCCAGGTTTTTGTGGCTGCCCAGGATGAGGCGAAAGCGCTTGGTCATTCTTACGTTGGAACCGAACATTTGCTCTTAGGCGTTATGAAGTCTGCAAATGGAGAGGCTTACAACGTTTTAAGAGAACATGGACTTGATTATGCGTCTTTGAAACAGGAAATAATAGCGGTCGTTGGCGCGGGTATTCCACGTGAAAATGTCTCATCTCCACAGATGACGCCGAGAGCAAGAAAGATTATCGAACTTGCCTATGAAGAGGCCCAGTTGTTAGGACAAAATTACATATCTACAGAGCACATACTCCTTGCCATATTAAGAGAAGGAGAAGGTGTTGCCGCACATGTCTTGAGAAAGTTTGGCATAGATCTTGTCGATCTCAGAAGAGAATTAATAGATGAAATAGGTGGATCGCAAAATAACGAAGATTCGGATGACGATGATTTCATGAGGCCGGGACCTTCTCAGGATGTCATGAGATCCGTCAAGAATTTAGAAGGACTCGGTGTTGATCTCACAGAAGAGGCAAAGTCTGGAAAACTCGATCCGGTCATAGGAAGAGAAAGAGAAATCGAGAGAATAATGCAGATACTGACAAGAAGAAAGAAAAACAACCCAGTCCTTATAGGAGATCCTGGTGTGGGCAAGACGGCCATAGTGGAAGGACTGGCCCAGAGAATAGCAAGCGGTGAGGTACCTGAACTTCTCAAGGGAAAGGTTATCTTCTCTCTCGATATAGCGGCCCTGATCGCCGGGACAAAATATAGAGGAGAGTTTGAGAAACGTCTTAAAAAAGTCTTAAGCACAGTCAAAGATGATCGATCTATAATCCTTTTCATAGATGAAATCCACACGATAGTCGGAGCCGGAGCGGCCGAAGGTGCTGTTGATGCTGCAAATATTCTCAAACCCGCTCTTTCGAGAGGCGAGATCCAGTTGATTGGTTCCACAACACCGGATGAATACAGACAATTCATAGAAAAAGACGCGGCATTGGAAAGAAGGTTCCAAAAGATATACGTTGGCGAACCAACAGTCGATCAAACCCTCGAAATCCTTAAGGGTCTAAAGGCAAAATACGAAATACATCACAAAGTCAAATACACCAATGATGCGCTTGACATGGCGGTGAAACTTTCTCAAAGATACATAACCGATCATTATCTGCCGGACAAGGCCATAGATCTGATAGACGAGGCCGGTGCGAGCGCAAGACTGAATAGTATGACCGTCCCGGACGAAATAAAGGAACTCGAAAAAAAGATAAAAGCGATTCAGGAAGAGAAAGAACTTTCCATAGCCCAGCAAAATTACGATCGCGCGGCAGAAATAAGATTCAAAGAAAGAGACCTTCAACAGTTGCTGAATGAAAAATACAATGAGTGGAAGAAACGCAGAGAGACAGAGATCATAACCGTAGATTCTGACAGTATAGCGCGCACGATATCCATATGGACAGGTATTCCACTTACAAAACTTGAAAAGAGTGAAAGTTATAAATTGCTCAACCTCGAGGCTGAACTTCACAAACGCATAGTCGCCCAAGAGGAGGCCATAAAGGCTGTATCAAGTGCGATAAGGCGCGCAAGATCTGGACTCAAAGACCCGAGAAGGCCTACGGGATCCTTTATGTTTCTTGGTCCTACGGGAGTTGGAAAAACAGAACTTGCAAAGGCCCTTGCGGAATACCTCTTCGGAGACGAGAACGCGCTGGTAAGGATCGATATGTCTGAGTATATGGAGAGATTCTCCGTATCAAGACTCGTAGGTGCGCCTCCCGGATATGTTGGATATGAAGAGGGCGGAACCTTAACCGAAAAGATAAGAAGAAGGCCATTTTCAGTCGTTCTTCTTGACGAAATAGAAAAGGCCCATCCGGACGTTTTCAACCTTCTCCTTCAAATACTCGATGACGGAAGGCTTACGGATTCTCAAGGACACATAGTAGATTTCAAAAACACGATTCTCATAATGACTTCTAACCTTGGAGGAGAATTGATAAACAAGACCAAACGCGGACTTGGATTTATAGAGGAAAACAATCAGGCAACGTACGACAGTATGAAATCAATAGTCATGGATGAAGTTAAGAAAACTTTCAGGCCGGAATTCCTTAACAGGCTCGATGAAATAATAGTTTTCCATCCTCTCACAAAGGAACATATAGAAAAGATAATAGACATATTGCTTGGTGATCTTAGAAAGAGACTTGGAGAGAGAAATATAAAATTACTGATAAGCGAACAGGCTAAAGAAGTTATCATATCCAAAGGCTTTGATCCGGTCTACGGTGCAAGGCCTTTGAGAAGAGAAATTCAGAGAATGATAGAAGATCCATTATCTGAAGATTTGCTTTCCAACAGATTCGAAGAAGGAGACACGATAATAATAGGAGCTTCTAACGGGAAAATAGTCTTCAAGAGGAAGAGAGAAAGAAAGGTTGCATTGAGTGAGTCCGGACAAAAGTAAGATAGTCTACGTTTGTTCCGAATGTGGTTACAAATCATCAAAATGGTTCGGTAAGTGCCCCAATTGTGGAGCGTGGGATTCTGCCGTTAGAGTTGAAGAAGGGGTACAAAAAGGTACCCCTTCTTTGATAAATTTTGAATCTTCAACTTCGGACATATCCATCCCCAAAAGAATGACGACAAGGATGAAAGAAACTGACAGAACGCTCGGGGGAGGAGTTGTTCCGGGAAGCGTTATTCTCATTTCAGGCGGACCCGGAATAGGGAAATCAACGCTTGCCATGGAATACGCAAGCGCACTAACGGATTATGGGAATGTCTACTACGTGAGCGGAGAAGAATCCATCTCCCAGATTCTCATGAGGGTAAAGAGACTTGGAGTAGAAAATACGCGCCTTTTTCTTTCTTCCGATGTAAATGTTGATGCCGTCCTTTCATCTATTAAAGATAAACCGGTCGCAATGGTCTTCGATTCAATCCAGACGCTTTACACCTCTGGAATGAGTGCGCTTGCAGGTTCTGTCCCGCAGATGCGGGAATGTACGATGAAGTTAATAGACTACGCGAAATCCAATGATACGGCCATATTCATAATAGGCCATATAACAAAGTCCGGCAGTATCGCAGGCCCTATGATCCTCGAGCACATGGTAGACGGTGTGCTTTATCTTGAAGGAGAGCCGAGATCAGGAAGAAGAATTCTAAGATCGATGAAGAACAGATTTGGTCCTACCGATGAAATAGCCGTCTATGATATGGAAGAAAACGGAATGATAGAAATACCAGATCCTTCAAGGATCTTTGCCGATATCGATACGGAGGATCCGGGAAGTACTCTCTCCGTAATAGTCGAGGGATCAAGACCTCTTATGGTAAATGTTCAGGCGCTTACAAGTGTCAATTACAAAAACAGCGCCATAAGGATAACGAGGGGATTCGAAAATACAAGACTTATGATAATCTCCGCGATAGTCTCAAGCCATCTCGGAGTTTCTCTCGACAACCGCGATATATATCTCAACATTCTTGGTGGTCTAAAGACATCCGACACGGCTATTGATTTAGCAGTCGCGATGGCGATCTTTTCTTCTGTCAAAAAATTAAAATTTTCTCCCAAGGTTGCCTTTATAGGTGAACTTGGACTTGATGGAAGAGTGAGAAATGTTCCGCAAATGCAGTTAAGAATTTCGGAAGCGAAAAGAATGGGAATAGAGAATATAATTGTATCGAATGACTCAAAATACGGCGGAAATGGAGTAAAGACTTTGAAAGAGGCCATTTTGAAATCTTTCGGGGGTAATCTATGAAGCATGAAAAGATCGAAAAGATCCTTCAAATAATAGCACCTGGAACGTCTTTAAGAGATGCCGTTGACAACATAATAAGGGCAGATAAGGGAGCCTTAATATGTCTTGTACAGGATCCTTCCGAATACGTCAGGGAAGGTATAATCCAGGGAGGATTTCATCTTAACTGTTCTTTCAATCCCAACAGATTGTACGAACTTGCAAAGATGGACGGTGCGATAATAATATCCGAAGATTTAAAAAATATCTGGTATGCGAACGTTCAATTAGCAGTTGACAGTTCAATCCCGACAAACGAAACAGGAACGAGACATCGCACGGCCGAAAGATTTGCGATACAAACCGGTAAATTAGTGATCGCCGTTTCTCAAAGGAGAAAGGCCATAACACTTTATCAGGGAGATTGGAAATACATGCTAAATGATGTCTCAACGATAGTCCTTCAGATGAATCAGGGATTGAGGTTGATGGAAAGGTATAGAACGAATTTTGATAATTTAATAAATTCTTTAAACACAAAAGAGATCGAAAATCGTGTAACGCTTTTGGATATTTATGAAATAATCAACAGAGGCTTAAAAATAATGAGACTTTCAGATGAACTAAACTTTTACCTTTCGGAATTAGGTAACGAAGGATACCTTACGAAGTACCACATGGATGAATTAAAAGAAGGTGTTATTGAAAATATAAAATTAATGATAATGGATTATGCAAGCGAGAATGTTATCGGGCAGAATCACAATCCGGAAAAGATAATCAAAATCCTTTCATCACAGAAAGAAGAAAATCTCGATCTTATATTTTTTATTCACAAATTGGGGTATGATATAAAAAAAGACCAGATCTTCGAGATGGTTTTGCAACCAAGAGGGTACAGATTATTAAGAAGCATTCCGAGAATACCTATGAATATAACGATGGACGTAGTAAAAAAATTCAAAAATATTCAAGGACTCCTTAAGGCTTCATTTGAGGACTTTACACAGATCGATGGAATCGCCGAAAAGCGTGCAATGATAATTATGAGTGGTATAACGTCTTTGAAAAGTAAAAATAATGTAAATTAATTCAATTCAAAGGGGGAAATAAATTATGGAATGGCTCTTTTTGTTTTTGCCTTTATTTTTGGGCCTTTATTTCGGTTATGCCTGGTTTCCGAATTATGCGCTTTTTGACTTAAGATGGTGGTATCCTTACTTCGTTATTTTAATAGGAGGCGTAGCCGGACTTTTAGTCGGGATAGTGCTCTACTTTCTGGCAAAGCGCGTCAAGGAAAACAAAGTAAATGCCTTTAATTTTCTCATCTCGATCGCTGCTTTCGTGGTCTTTATGGTAATCGGAAATTACCTCATGACAGATTTCACAAACTACAACTTCCTATCTGTAACTATCGGGAAGTCCATAATAGTGATCCTTGCTTTTCTCGGCTCATGGCTTATATCCCAAAAACTCATATTTTCAGTATTCAAAGTCGGTGACATATCCGGCAACTACGGAAGTTTTATATTCGATACATCCATACTTTTAGATGAAAAATTGCTCGATCTCTTCGATATAGGGCTGTTCAACGGCAAAATAGTGATACCACAATTTGTACTTATCGAGATGCAGAAACTCGCGGATAGCGCAGATGAAGAGAAAAAAGAAAAAGGGAGAAAGGGTTTCGAAATAATCGAAAAGATGCAAGGACTTGAAGATCTTAAAATCACAATAGACGATTCGATAGCATATAGGACCGGAAAAGTGGATGAAGATCTTGTCAATCTTGCGAGAAAGTACAACGGCCGCCTCGTAACTCTCGACTATAATCTCACGAGAGTTGCCCAGTTGCAGGGAGTAAGGGTATTGAATCTTAATCATCTCGCCGAGATACTTAAACCAACCCTTCTACCGGGCCAGCGTATAAAATTGCAGATAATAAGGCACGGAAAGAATAAAGAGCAAGGCATAGGTTTCACAGAAGATGGAACGATGATAGTCGTTGAAGATGGCGGGAAGAATGTTGGCGAGACACAAGAGGTTGTAATAACGAACATATTGAGAACGAATGCCGGAAAACTCTTATTTGCGAGAATAAATCCAAAATCATGAAATCCGCTGTAATAGTGTGTGCCGGCAATTCAACGAGATTTTCAAAAGGGATGAATAAAGTTCTCTACCCTTTGGGTGGGAAAAAAGTTTTTTCATATTCTTTAGAGATTTTCAAAAAATTGAACTTCGATCTTATACTCCTTGTTGTAAAGAAAGAAGAGGAAGAGTTTTTCAAAGATGAAATTTCAGAAAATGTCAGGATAGTGTACGGAGGAGTGAGAAGACAGGATTCTGTCCTGAACGCAATAGATCTCATTCCTCAAAATAGCCCCGTCCTCATTCACGACGGGGCACGTCCTTTTTTGACGGAAAGACTGGTAGAAGAAGTCCTTTCCAAAATAAGACCTGGCAGATGTGTAGTTCCTGCGATAAAGAGTGAAGACACGATAAGAATAGAGAATAACGGAAGGTACTCTCTCTTTGACAGAAACAGAGTCTTTAGAATTCAAACACCTCAAGGATGCATCGCAGGGGAACTTTCACAACTTTACAGAAGATTTGCCCATCTTGACCTTTCAGACGACGCGGCAGCCTTTGAACTCGCAAATTTGGAAGTCGAAATAGTCGAAGGAGACAAAAAGAACTTAAAGATAACAACCTACGAAGATGTGAAAGTACTTGAAACTATGATGAAGATCGCGCCTTGACAAGCGCCGTCAGTCTTCTGTTCATCTTCGATAGATCTCTCACCGTTTCGTAAAATTCAACCTTTCTTTTGTTATCGTATATCCTGTAATTCGATCTGTAAGTATCCGGCGTGAAATTCACCATTATTACGTTACATCCGGCATCGAAGGCCTTGTATTGAAGATTTTTATCGATCGTACCGAGAGCCGTCGTTGTCGGCAATTGAATTAGAGGTATCATAAGGCGCGTGCAAGCGTATGCGTTTAAGGTTATCTCGGCACTTCCGGTTGGATAATTCTCAAGAGGCGTACCGCGTGCCGGAATAAATGGGCCGATCCCTGCCATTTTGATTCCAGCCTCTCTCATGAAAATGATATCGTCTGCTATATCTTCGAGGGTCTGGCCAGGAAGGCCTATTATATCTCCACCGCCAGTTATGTATTTCAAAGAAACAAGGGTTTTAATCAGGAATATCCTTCTTTCGTAGTCATCTCCATGAACCATTTCGAAGATCTTTTTGTTAACCGTTTCTTGTTTGAGAAGATACTTTGAAGCACCGGCCTTTTTAAAGATCTCAAACTCCTCCGGCTCTCTTTCTCCAATGGAAAGAGAAACGGCTCTGTGAGTCGTCTCCCTTATTTTTTTTATTATCCTTTCGATGATCTCCGTTGTGTAAAAAGGATCCTCGCCGGATTGAAGAATTATAGTGTCAACGCCATAATTTGCCGCCTCAATGGCCGTTTTAACGATCTCGTCCTCTTTCATTCTGTACCTTGGCACCTTATTCGAAGATCTTATGCCGCAATATAGGCAATCTCTTTTGCAATAATTCGAAAATTCTATTATTCCCTTGATGAATATCGTATCTCCAACGTTGTCGTGCCTCACACACGATGCAAGATCGAAGAGGTACTTCCTCTCAACAGAGTCCTTTAGGCCAAGCAAATAAACTATCTCTTCGCGAGAAAGTGGCCTATCTTCGATCACCTTTGATGCGGCTGATTTCAAATTGTCCGGAAGATTTGAGTTGAGAATCTCTTCAACCTTCTTGAATGTCAGAGAATCTTGAGAGTATCTTTCCAACATCTTCTCTTATCTCCTCTTCGTGATCCTCTCCTTCTATAAAAATTCCGTATTTTCCGGTTTTACCTACGAGTTTTGGAGGTAAAAATCTTTCTTCTCCCCATCCGGTAAGATAAGACCATCTTCTTCCCAAAGATTCGGCAATCCACAACCTTGTGCCGTACTTTTTATAAATTCTCTCACACTCAGAAATAAAGATCTCTTTCTCCATTTTTTATCCTCTCGTGATAATTTTCGAGTGCTTTGAAAGTTTTCTCCGAATAAATTTTAGGGACTCTTGCCTTTACCTCTGCCATTTCTTTTTTTATCAACTCTTCTCCGATCTTTTTGGTTTCATCAGAGGCAAAATCATCGAGCCATTCTCTGAATGTCAGAATCGCATTTAACTTGCAAAACTGTCCTTCTTTCTCACTCTTTAAAAGTGTCATTATGTTAGTGCCGGTTCTTCCGCACCTGTAACCAGCCGTGCAGAAAGAGGTTATGTACCCCATCTGGGCAAGTTCCCTTATGACATCATCGAGATCGCGCGGATCTCCTATCATGAACTGTTGCCTTGCAAGGTCCTGTTCGGTCTTATCGCTCATCTTTTCGGCTCCGTATATCTCCGAATACGCTCCTATTCCTATTCTTGTCGAAGCATCTGTCTGTGTTACACCGAGCGGTAGAACCTCTCTTCTTACATTCGCATTTTCGCGTGCCGTCAGGATCATGCCGGTATACGGGATGGAAAGCCTTATGACCGCGACCAATTTTTTGAAATTCTCGTCCGAGACCCTATACTTTTGGGTGTCGAACATGACATTTTGTGCAGGCTCGAGCCTCGGAAAAGAGACCGTATGGGGGCCTATACCAAATTGCTTTTCAAGTTCCATGGCATGGTACAAAAGGCCCATCACCTCAAATCTCCAGTCATAAAGGCCGAAAAGCGCTCCGATTGCGACATCGTCTATCCCGGCTTCTAATGCCCTGTGCATTGAGTAAAGCCTCCACTGATAATTCGCCTTTAGAGTGCCCTTTGGGTGAACTTCGGAATAGGTTTTGTGATGGTAGGTTTCCTGAAAGACCTGGTAGGTTCCAACGCCAACGTCTTTTAGGGCTTTAAGGTCTTCAACTGACATTGGAGCGGCATTCACGTTAACACGCCTTATCTCGCCTATTCCGTTGCGCGTTTTGACTTTGACATCGTAAATGGTTCTTATCGTGTCGATCATATACCTTACATCTGAGACTGGATGTTCTCCGTAAACAACTATAAGGCGCTTGTGTCCTATCTTTCCGGCAAGAATTTCTGTCTCACGTCTCACATCCTCGAGGGTGAGTTTGAGACGTTTTTCATCCTTGTTGTCCTTTCTAAAACCACAGTAAAGGCAATTGTTGACACAAAAATTGCTGCAATAAAGAGGCGCAAATGTCACTATCCTGTTGTCGTAAACCTTTCTTTTTATCTTGCCGGCGGCATCGAAGATCTCTTCCCACAGTTGTGGATCTTTGACATTCAAAAGTGCTGCCGTATCGTCGGGAGAGAGAAGATCAAGATCGAAAGATTTCTGTATAATCGATCTTATCCTCGCAGGATCTGGCGATTTGTTCTTTTCTATCTTTTCCCATATCTCATCATCATTTATAAAATCCTTTCCTTCTTTCATGTACTTTTCGTACTCTTCCGTTTTGATAACATTCTCAATCCATTTTGTCTCAGTTCTCATCCTTACCACCTCTCGTTATAATTTTCACAAATAAAGACCGGAAAATCTCCTAAGAGATTTTTCCGGTCTTCTATTTTTGAAAAAACGTTATTTTTCATCTTAAACCTCCTCGATGTCAGGCGCACCCTCCATCTCAGAAATGAAATCAGGACTTAGACCTTTTGTACCTCTTTGACTCTTTCTAAAATGGATTTCTTCCTGTTCGTGTAATGAGTATGGAGCAATTTCTTTGAAAGATCGCTCAAGGGTTTTTTGTAAAATTCATCGTAAAGTTGCTGAATTGCCGGGTTTTCATGTGACTTTCTAAGTTTGCTCGCTTCATCTATTGAATAGATCGCGGCAGATCTCTTCTTGAGTATGTCCGGATCTGTTGACTTTGGCTGTCCTCCTCCGCCTATGCATCCACCGTAACATGCCATTATCTCAACGAAATCGTATTTCACATTTCCAGCCTTTATGTTTCTAAGAAGATTTATAACATTGGCAGTTCCATGGGCAACTGCAATTCTGACACGTTTTCCATCGAGATCGACCGTTGCTTCTTTCACGCCGGCAAAACCCCTAACATCCTTGAACTCAACCTTTGGTAGGGTTTTGCCCGTTGCAAGTTCGTATCCAGTTCTCAAAGCAGCCTCCATGACTCCACCGGTAACGCCGAAGATCGCAGCCGCACCTGTTGAAAGTCCGAGCGGGGCATCGTAATCTTCATCTGGAAGATCGAGGAAATTTATTTTGTGGTTCTTTATAAGTCTTCCGAGTTCTCTTGTCGTTATAACGGCATCTATCATCTGAATATCATCGTAAATGTGCTGTGGCCTTACAATTTCATCTTTCTTTGCCGTGCAGGGCATGACGGAAACAACGAAGATGTCCTTCGGATCAACTTTTATCTTTTTGGCAAAATACGTCTTTATAGTCGAGGCGAGCATTTCTTGTGGAGATTTGGCCGTTGAAACATTGGGAATAAACTCGGGGAAATGTTTTTCGACGAGATTTATCCATCCCGGACAGCAAGATGTGAACATAGGCGCAGGATGCTCTCCGTGGCCCATCAACTGTTCTATGAGTTCACTTCCCTCTTCCATAATGGTCAAATCTGCACCAAAATTCGTGTCAAAAACGTAGTCAAAGCCCAATCTTCTTAAGGCTGCTACCATCTTGCCCGTCGAAACATGACCAGGCTCCATTCCAAATTCCTCTCCTATGGCTACCCTTGTTGCCGGTGCCGTTTGAACTATCATAACCTTGTCATGTTTTCTGAGATGGACATCCACCTTTTTGTAATCCGGCTCTTCCGTTATCGCTCCCACAGGACAGACCGCGCTGCACTGTCCGCACCCTATGCAATCGGTGTATTTCATCTCAAGGCCGAATGCGGGCACAGGAAGAGATTCTGCGCCGCGGTTTGAAAGGGTATAAATGCTTAATCCCTGAACGTCCTGACATACCCTTACACATCTCCCACAATTTATGCACTTATTAAGATCTCTAAAGATCGCGTTTGAAGAACTGTCAAATTCGACATTTCTGAGGTCTTTTGGATATATATCGTGAACATCGTAGAGATTTATAAGGTTTTGAAATTCACATCTTCCGTTAACATCGCAGGTCATACAATCATTTGGATGTCTCGACAAAAGAAGCGCTAGGTTGTCCTTGAGAGCCCTTTCGACTCTATCGCTTGATGTCTTTATCTTCATGCCTTCTGAAACCTTTGTCGTGCAGGCCGTCATCAAAGTTCTCGCACCCTCTATCTCGATTGCACAAACTCTGCACGCTCCAACATCCTCGAGCAACGGATGATGGCAAAGCGTTGGAACGTAAACGCCCGCTTTTTGGCACGCCTCAAGGACAGTCATTCCAGAGTCTACAGTGTAAGTCTTGCCATTTATCACAACGGAAAGATCACTCATCTGTTCACCCCCAAAAGAGATTGGCTTACATGTGAATTATAGCACAAATTTAAAAAAATGCAACCTACCAACATGCCTTGATCGAAAAATTTTTTGGGCGTACAATTAAAAGGAGGAGGTAAAATGGGTAAAGTTACGATAATCTCGGGACCACCATTTTCAGGAAAAACTGCGCATATAATATCTGAAATATCAAAGTTGAATCCTTTTGATTACACCTTCATAGGAAGTCAGGGAGAATCAGTTAAATCGATAGCAAGTTACGCCGCGCAAAAAATAGGCTCTATAAACAGATCTGCCTTTAAGACGATCGACCAGTTCGCGGTTAGCCTTGTCAGATCGCAAACCAATCTCGTTTTCG
>PNIW01000067.1 GCA_002878315.1 Mesoaciditoga sp.
CGTTTTAATGGCATCGCGCTACACTCAAAAGTACAGAGCCCTGATCGCTGATACGGTTCATCCGGAGTATGTCGAAACAGTTAAAACATATGTTGTGGGTCCCGGAATAAAAATTGAAAGCATCTCTCACGATGAGACAGGAATGGTTTCTGTCAAAGATCTAAGATCAAAGATAGACGATAAAACTGCCTGTGTTGTCGTTCAATACCCTAATTTTTACGGAATTATAGAGGACCTAAAAGTCATTAAAGAAAACCTCGGTGATATTTTGTTCATAGTCGTTGCAAATCCCATAAGTCTTGGCATTCTTGAGGCTCCAGGGAAATTAGGAGCCGATATAGTAGTTGGAGATGGCCAGCCATTGGGAATACCAATGAACCTTGGCGGTCCTGCCTTCGGATTTTTTGCCATAAGAGAGGATCAAAAACTTGTCAGAACCATGCCGGGCAGAATAATAGGTGAAACTGTCGATGTCGAAGGAAAAAGGGGCTTTGTAATGACGCTTCAGGCGAGAGAACAGCATATAAGACGTGAAAAAGCGACCTCTAATATTTGTTCAAACCATGCTCTCGGAACGCTTTACGCATCCGTCTATCTTTCACTTTTGGGTCCAGAAGGTCTTAAAGAAATAGGCGAATTAAATCTTTCAAAATCTCACTATTTGCTTGAAAAACTTGAAGAAACCGGGCATTTCAAAAGGGTATTTTACGGGGAATTTTTCAATGAATTCGTTGCAAAAACGGATCTCGATGTCAAAAAGTTGCAGAAAACGCTTTTCAAAAATAAAATCATAGGCCCTCTCGATGTGTCAAGATTAGATAAGGGCATGCAAAAACATTTGCTCTTTTGCGCAACCGAAGCAAACACAAAAGAAGAGATCGATAAACTCATCTCGGTTGTGGAGGCGATGTGAGATGGAATTGATATTCGAAATCTCGACTGCCGGCAGAAGAGGATTCATTCCTCCGAAGTTAGATGTCAAGGGTTATAACCTTTCGAATAAATTCAAAAGGTCAACGCCTCCGCGGTTGCCAGAAGTGACGGAAGGAGAGGTTGTAAGACATTACACGAATCTTTCGAGACTTAATTATGCCGTTGACGTTGGATTTTATCCTCTTGGATCGTGCACGATGAAGTACAATCCAAAGTTAAATGAATATGCGGCCTCTCTCGATGGATTTTCAAAGATCCATCCGTATCAGGATGAGAATTCTATGCAGGGCGCTCTCGAGATCATGTACAACCTTCAGGAAGCTCTGAAGGTAATAAGCGGAATGGATGCTATGACGCTTCAGCCGGCCGCCGGTGCCCATGGAGAGTTCACCGGTATAGCGATTATAAGGGCATATCACAGATTCAGAAAAGACTTCAAAAGAGACGAGATGATAATTCCTGACTCGGCCCACGGAACTAATCCTGCGACGGCAACAATGAATGGATACAAAGCAATCGAGATAAAATCAGACAAAAATGGAATGGTAGATATAGACGAATTGAAAAAGATCGTAAGTGACAGAACTGCAGGAATAATGCTTACAAATCCAAATACTCTCGGGCTTTTCGATGAGCATATACTCGAGATAGCGGAGATAGTTCACAATGCCGGAGGATTGCTTTACTACGACGGGGCAAATTTGAATGCCATAATGGGTAAAGTAAGGCCGGGAGACCTCGGTTTCGACGTGGTTCATTTCAACCTTCATAAAACCTTTTCAACCCCGCATGGAATGGGAGGTCCTGGCGCTGGTCCTATAGGCGTTAAGAAATTTCTCGAACCATTTTTGCCTGTTCCAACGGTTGAGAAAAGGGGAGAAAAGTATTTCTTCGATTATTCCCACAAACACTCGATAGGACGCGTAAGAAGTTTTTATGGAAACTTCTCAGTCTTAGTCAAGGCTTACGCATATATTTTGACGATGGGCGGAGATGGCCTAAAGCGTGCGAGTGAAATGGCCGTCTTGAATGCCAATTATTTGAAAGCAAAGATTTCAAAGATATTGAAGGTTCCGTACGACACGAGGCCTTGCATGCACGAATTCGTTGCCACGACTGAACCTCTGCTCGAGCACGGGGTAAAAGCCCTTGATTTCGTCAAGAGGATGTTAGATTACGGCGTTCATCCACCGACGGTTTATTTCCCGCTTATAGTCCACGAGGATTTGATGATAGAGCCAACGGAGACTGAATCGAAGAAAACACTCGACAAATTCGTTGAAGTGATAGACAAAATCACAAGAGAGGCGAAAGAAAATCCAAAATTGCTTATCGAAGCACCCCATGTAACGCCTGTAAGGCGTCTCGATGACGTCAGAGCGGCAAAGCAACTTATATTAAGGTGGAAATGATAATAAAGGCTTACGCAAAGGTAAATCTAAATCTTTCCGTGCTTTCTAAAAGAACAGATGGTCTTCATGACATCTGTTCTTTAATGCACAACATATCGCTTTACGATCTGATCGAGATAGAAGAAAGCAATGAATTGTCATTTTGGACCAATTCAGATCTCAAATGGGACGAGTCGAATACACTTTATAAAACATTAAAGGTCTTCGAAGACTTTACGGGAAAAAGTTATAATCTAAAGATAAAACTTGAAAAACATATTCCTTCACCATCCGGATTGGGTGGGGGAAGTGCTGATGCGGCCGCTCTTTTGTGTTATTTGTGTGAGAGAGAGGGAATAACCGAGATGAAAGAGATCGCGGCAAAAATTGGAAGTGATGTTCCGTTTTTTGTCGATGGTGGCTGTGCAATCGTCGAAGGAAAAGGAGATATAATTCGCAATTTGGATCCGCTTGAACTTAATTTAAAACTTTACATTCCAAAAATCGGCTTTTCAACGAAAGAAATGTACGCTTCCGTTGACGAAATGAATCTGATTGGGAAAAATTGCGATCCTTACATGCTTTACAAAGGAATAAAACAAAAGGATGAAAAACTCGTCTGCGAAAATCTGTACAATACATTTAAAATAGTGGCACAAAAAAAGTATCCTCACATATTAGAAGAAGCAACAAAGGCTCTCGCGGATATGGAATATATTTCTATGTCTGGATCCGGTTCCGCTTTTTTTGGATTTAACTTAAAAAATAAATCAAAAAGGGACGTCCATCTTGTGGCGCGTCCTCGTTTAATTTTGAAATGATTTTATCCGTACCTGTCAGATCTTTTTTTCAAGTCGCTCGACTTTTGCTGACTTTCTTTAAGGAACTTTGACATTTTTTGTTCAAAATCGCTCTGTTTGTCTTCTTTTTCCTTTGGCTGTGATGAATCCTTCTTTTTTATTACTTCTCCCGCATCTTTGATCGAAAGATCCATCTTTCCATTTTCGCCAACGTTCAATACTTTGACCTTAACCTTTTGACCCACGCTCAAGTACTCTCCAGGGTCCTTTACGTATCCATTTGCTATTTTGGAAACGTGAACTAACCCCTCTCCTTCGCCTTCAATTTTGACGAAAACGCCAAAATTTTTGATGGCTGTAACTGTTCCTTCAAGAATCTCTCCGGTCTTAACACTCATGCTAATCCTCTGAAAAACCAGAAGTTTCCTCCCTTCAAATTGGATAATTAAATTATATCATAATGTGGCCTATTTCAATATATATGTGTGTCAAATAAAAAGATAAAATTAAGAATTGCCAAATTCCGATTGACAATTAAAGAGGCTCGATTGAAATATCATGATTGTTCTAAAATAAAACTACTTTAGACACACTTGATGAAATCTTTGGTATAATATGGTATTATAATAAATTTGTATTGATATCTGCATTGAAATATTATGACTCAACTTTGCGCAAGTGAATTTAAGTTCAGATAAAGACGGGTTAAAATTTTATTCTTATAATTGATTTAGTCAGAATAGAGGAAGATGATTATGAAGATAGGAGTCATAGGTTATTCCGGAGATGTAAATGAGCCACCTGTCAGAAATCTTAAAGAATTATGTGAGGATTTAGGAAAGCAGATCGCTTTAAAAAAACATGTACTTATCACCGGAGGAACAGACGGAATAATGAATCTTGTCTCGAAAGGGGCTAAAGAAAACGGAGGAACGGTCGTAGGCATAGTTCCGGGAAAAGAAAACGGCAATTCTTACCTTTCTTATGAATTAAAGACTGGCATAGACTCTTCGATGAGATCGGTTTTGATGATGTACAACGTTGACGCTGTTATAAGTGTTGGAGGAAAGGCCGGAACTGGACTTGAGATATTCGCCGCTTACTTGATGGGAATTCCAATAATTTTACTGAGGGGAACTGGAGGATGGACAGATAGAATAAGCGGCGTTTTGATAGAAGGAAAGTATTTAGACGAAAGAAAACTCGTTGAGTTGAAAAACGCGTGGACAGTTGATGATGCGATGAATATTTTGGAAAATTTCAAGAGGGCTTAAAGGCCCTTTTTCTATTTAATTTAAAATAGAGGAGGTAGGACATGAAAAGGGTTATTGTATTCCTTATTATTGCCGTTTTGGGACTTGCTTCTGTCTCCCTTGCCCAGAAGACTGAGGTGGTTTTCTGGGAAGCCATGGAGGCAAAACTCGGCACAACTCTACAAACAATAACAAACATTTTTAACAAAGAGAACCCGGATATTGAAGTAAAACTCGTCTTCGTCGGTAACGGTGATCAACTTGATTCAAAGATTTTAGCCGCTGCTCAGGCGAATACGCTTCCAACCATTGCTCAGGTATACCCCGCATGGGCTGCCGCACTTGTCGCCAAGGGTGTTGTAACACCGATGGATTCCTTCCCTGATTTTACAACTGTGGCATCACAACTTTATCCATCCATTATAAATATGAGCAAAATAAATGGCAGAATTTACACCCTTCCTTTCAATCAAAGCGTTTATGTTCTCTATTACAGGCCTTTGATGCTTGAACAGGCCGGATTGACTCCTCCGAAAACTATGGAAGAACTTGCAGAGGATGCAAAACTTTTAACCGTTGTTAAAGATGGGAAAACTGTCAGATATGGCCTCGGATTCAGAACAACTTATGGTGTTTTAACGGCTGTAGCCAGACAATTTGGCGGTGGGAAATATATAACCCCAGAAGGCTCCCTCATAATAAATTCTCCACAAAATGTTCAGGCTCTAACATTCCTCGTTAATTTGGTAAAAAAAGGTTACGCTTACGCTAAGTTCAATTATTTCGATAATGAATTAACAACCTCATCCGTTGCCATGCTTATAGGGGAAGGCGCCGATCTTCCATTTGATCTTTCAGATATCGCAGGTCAAAAGGATGGCATAAAGATGGCTCCATTTCCTGTGGGTATAAGCAATCAAACTGCACCCTTGTTTAGAGGACAAACTCTTGTTATTTTCAATACTGCCACAAAAGCGCAGCAGGATGCTGCTTGGAAATATGTCAAATTTTTACTCACTCCTGCTGTACAAATCTACTGGGCCATGAATACGAATTACTCTCCTCTTAACAAGACGGTCGTCAGTCTCGATCAATGGAATCTTTTTGCTCAGGGTACAGATTACAATCCATCTGCTATAGCAGAAGGTCTTGCAAATGGAATTTCTTATTCTGAAAATCTTCCATGGTGGCCAAGTGTCATAGACAACATAAGAACGGCAGTTGAAAATGCCGTCCACTTTACAATGACCCCGCAACAGGCACTTGATTGGGCGCAACAACAATCCGTCATAGTACAGCAAAAATATTTGGGTAAATAAGGGAGTGATAAGATGAAGAATAAATTAATGGTTTTAATATCTTTTGCGTTGATATTCACCTTTTTTGCCCTTCCAATCTTTGGACAGCAAGTTGTTGTAACCTTTTGGGAGGGAATGGGAGCAAAACTCGGGACAACTCTTCAGACTATAACGGATCTTTTTAACAAAGAAAATCCTGACATAAAGGTTAATCTTGTTTATCTCGGTAGCGGAAATGAAGTCGATTCTAAATTGCTGACCGCTTTGACAGCCAATACCCTTCCTACCATGGCACAGGTAAAGGGCCCATGGGCTGCGATGCTTGTATCAAAGGGCGTTGTCGCTCCACTTTACGAATTCCCCGGCTTCACGCAACTTGCAAGTTCTATTTACGCTCCATTACTCGTATCCGGCACTTTCAACGGAAAGATTTACACTCTTCCATTTAACAGGGACATTTTTGATCTTTTCGTAAGGCCGCAAATGTTTGAAGAAGCGGGATTACCATATCCGAAGACAATGCAGGAAATGGCACAGGACGCAAAACTGTTAACGATAGTAAAGAATGGCAAAGTTGTAAGGTATGGCCTTGGTTTTAGAACGACTTACAGGCAATTTACCGCTGTGGCGTATCAGTTTGGCGGAAGTTATATAAGTCCGGACGGGAAAATAACGATAAATTCCCCTCAAAATGTTGCCGCTTTGACATACCTCGTAAACCTTGTTAAGGAAGGGTACGCGTACGCAAAATTTGGATATTTCGATAACGAATTGACAACATCATCTGTTGCAATGTTGCTTGGTGGTAGCGCCGAACTCACGTATGATCTTTCCGATATAGCGGGTCAATCAGATGGCCTCGTCATGGTCCCGATTCCTTCTGATGTCACCTTCAAGCCCATGTTACACGGTCAGAATATAGCCATTTTTAACACGGCAACGCCACAAGAGCAACAGGCCGCATGGAAATATCTACAATTTCTTTTGAGCCCTGCAATTCAACTTTACTGGGCCATGCAAACCGGATATATACCCGTGAATAAAGTTGTTGCCACTTTGCCGGAATGGAAAAACTTTGTCGAACAAAATCAAAATGGAATTGGCGCAATAATGGTAGGACTTGATCAATCTGCCGATTACGCTCCGAACCTCCCATGGTGGACGAATGCAAGAGAGGCTATAAGAACGGCCTTCGAAAATGCCGTCCACTTTACAATGACCCCGCAACAGGCACTTGATTGGGCGCAAC
>PNIW01000124.1 GCA_002878315.1 Mesoaciditoga sp.
CTCATGCAGGCGTTATTTAGATAGATTCTATAATGTCTCTATCAAGTCCATCGAGCGTTTCGAGAAACTCTAACCTTTCGGCTCTTAACTTTTTCATTTTTTGAGCATATTCTTCTCTCGAATAGAAGTTTTCGATTTTGAATTTGCTTATATCCATATCCTTAACTTCAATGGGTACCTCAAAACCCACAACAGGATCGTATTCGAATTTTATCTCATCCCTTAGGGCTTTTTCGACAAAGTTGAAAGTGTCCCATGGCTTTATTTTGAGGCCATTCCATCCTCCAATATATCCCGTATTAACTATGAATGCCTTGAATTCTTTTCCCTTTAGTGCTTTTTTAAACGTGTTCACCTCTTTTGCCTGATCGTCTATTATAAAAGGATTAAAGCCGACAGTTCTTACAGGCTGCCCTGCCCTTTGAGGATCATCGGCACTCGTTATGGTAGATTCCCCAAGTGCAAAGATGGCAGCAGCCTTTTCAACGCTATCGATCTTGAGAATGGGAGGCAGATCATCGCGGCGCGTGTTGAAAAATAGGACATCGACCTTTCCCATTCTGTAAGATTTCGAACTGTAAGGGATCTTGTCTTTTTCGACTATAGCACGTCCATTTGAACTTATGCTTAAATTGTCAAAATCTATCTCTCCTTTTTCGTTTACATAGACATTTTCGAGAATAGAACCAGTACTTTTTGCGGCCTCAAAAAGTAATGGCTGTGAGGTGATACCCTCTGTTTTAATGTAGAAATTCTTCTCAGATCCCCACGCGAAAAGATTTTGATCTATGAAGTTTATATCGTCCTGAATTATCTCTATCGATTCCGGAGATTTCAGATCATGTGTTGCACAAACAAGGGTTGTTTTTCCAGTTCCACTGAGTCCGAAGATCAAAACGCCTATATGTTTCATTTCAGAATTTACCTTAAGATTGTACGCTTTGCTGCCGGCGTGAAGGCCAAGTGCTCCGTGCTTTTCCCGCGCTATGTACATGGCAAGCCTAAGGGCGGCCATCTTCGTTTCCCCATAATAATCGCTACCCAAAATCACCTCAACGCCTTCTTTTGGAAAAACTAAGATCTTCCTTTCGGGATATTCAGGAATAGTTATAACGTCAACCTGCTCTATTTCTTCTCCATTTGGCTCAAATAAGTTCTTTTTGAACATGTAGGCAAGTTGAGGGTATTTAGCGCTTACGAATAACCTTGCTTTGAAAGTTAGTTCAGATCCTTCTCCTATTCTTGCTTCAACCCTGATCATCTCGTTGTGTTTTACAAAGTCCTGAACATCTTTGAGATACTTCTGCGCTTCCGGATCGTCAATTTCATAATTTTTTGTGAATTTGGCGCTTCTCGATTTAACCTTCGGATAGAAAAGGGGCAATCCCGCATTATTGGGAATAGAATACACTCTGGCCATTTCCCAAAGTTCGCACAAAGTGGGATCGAACTTGTCATCGGGCTTCATGGGAACTTCCATATACTTCTCTAATATCTCTCTGTTTATTTCCGTCATCGTCTCTTCCTCCCTTTGATCTGTTTAAATATATTATACCAGTGAAATTTGTAAATTCATAGTATAATGTATGTAAAGTAATGACATTTCGCTGAAATATTTTATCTGGTGGCAAAAAATCTCTGGACAGAATAATAACGTATTATCCAGAGTTAAAAGAGATCTAATCTCGAAATGTATTGCCCTTCAAAGTTAGGTCGAATCTGATCTTCTAACTGCCTCAATCACCGCAGAAGAACTGCCACGAAAAAATGACGCTGTTTCGCCGAGATTTACGGCTATTTCTAAAGTTTCTTCAGGACTCTTTTCATTTAAAAGGCCGTAAATAACACCGACATCAAAAGCATCCCCACATCCGAGAGGGAAATTTCCCCTTTTAGAGATATTTTTAGATATCTCGTCGGTATTACGAATATATTTGGCTCCGTATTCTCCAAGTTTGAGGAAAACCGCTTTGAATTTCGAAGGGGAAATCACCTCAAATTCTCTTTCATTTGGAATCAAAATATCACAGAGATCTGCATATTCGTTTTTCCATTCAAAAACAGGAGAGGGATCCAAAATCACGATTCCTCCCCCCTCCTTCATCTTTTTTGCGTATTTTTCAAATATATCTCCTCCGCATTCGAGCGTTGAAAAAAGAATCCTTGATTTGATCTCTTCGATGGATGTATTCAAATTAACTCCTCTGTAGACCGCGAGTATCTCTGTTTCATTTCTACAGGCAAAGATACCGCTCTTACCGCTTACGCGTTTTAGACTTTCAAATGGCCAGTCATCTCCTACGGCACAATGAAAGGTCGATTCTATTCCGATTTCACGTAATCCCGCAAAAACATTGTATCCTGTGCCACCCGGCATTTCGATTACATCATCTGCGTGAATTTGCCCGTAAAAGAGAATATCTCTGAACACACCGCCGAGTATATCTATCATGATTTTCTTGCACGCTTAATGGAGTATCTTATTGCTGGAATCAAAAGAAATTGAATAACAATACCGGGTAACCCCAAGGCAAAACTCAATAAGATCGCCGTAAGTGGCTGAAGATGAATTCCGATCATGTAGCCTATAACGTAATATCCGAGAGCATAAACAACACCACCGGTTACTATTGAAATAGCAAGGTTAAGAAAGATATTCAAATTTTTTCTTTCAAATAAACCTGTGAGAATTCCGTAAGTTCCAAGTTGCAAGGCCATGAAAACAGCTATAGGAGGCATTAAGGGCGGCATGCCAAAAATCACACTGCTCAAAAGCGGCAAAATTATTCCTACCGTTAGGCCAACCCAGGGACCGGTAACTACGCCGGTTGTGAGGGCTACAAAGTTCAATGGACCAAAGATCGTTCCGAATTGCTGTCCTCCTATTGAATGGATAACGAGAGAAAGTACCAACCCGACGGCCAGAAATACCCCTCCGTAAACAACAGATCTTGCCTTCAAATTAATCATCCCCTTATATTTTTCTTAACTCTATTTTAGATCATCTCCAAAGATTTCATACTCGATCAACTGGCAAAGAGTATGACCAAGCAGAATGTGTGTTTCCTGAATTCGTGGGGTTTTATCAGAGTCTACTTTAAAAAGCACATCGCACATTCCCATATCATCGCCATATTTTCCGGTAAATCCTATTGTGAAAGCCCCGATCTCTTTTGCCTTCTTCAAGGCCCGGATGACATTGACGGATTTTCCGCTTGTGCTTATTCCAATGACAACATCTTCTGATTTAACATAAGATTCAACCTGACGCTCAAAAAGATATTCAAACCCGAAATCATTCGGTATTTCTGTAAGAATAGAAGGATTGGACGCAAAAGATGCCGATCTTATCGGAGCTCGGTTTATGTAAAACTTCCCCACAAGTTCAGCCGAAAGATGGGCCGCGTCCGCAGCGCTGCCACCATTGCCCATGAAAAAGACACCGCCGCCCTGCTTTATCCTCTCAGCGATTTTGGATGAAGTATCGATTATCTTTTTGATATTCTCTTTTAAAAATCTTTCCTTAACGCGGATACTTTCTTCAAAAGCCTCTTTCACCATTTCCTCAAGTTCCATTTCTTGCCTCCTTTAGCGCTTTGAAAGCGGTTATCAAAGCGGCATAATCTCCTATTCTTTCTCCAAGCATGGACTTGACAACTTTGTTCACTGCCTGTGCGTCGAGCGCCTCTTTGACAAGTGTATTTTTCGCTTCCTCAAGCCAGATATCCGGAAGGCGCAAACTCAAACTTCCGAGAATTATCCTGTCTGGATCGAAAATATCGAAGAGAGTCGCAAGGCCTATCCCAAGATACCTTCCGCTTTTTTTTAAAACTTCTGCAGACTTTTCGTCTCCAGACAATGCCATTTTAGAGATATCTTGGGCCGTTGTCCTTCTTGAAAAATGATCCGGAAAAAGGTACCGGGCAAGTTTAGCGATCCCATCACCGCTACAATAAGATTCCCAGGATCCTGACTTTCCGTAAACTTCGGGACCATCTTCTGCGATCCTTATATGGCCCACCTCTCCAGCCATGTTAGATGATCCTCTGTAAATTTCGCCATTTATGATTATTCCAGCTCCAAGGCCGGTTCCAAGTGTGAGAAAGATTATATTTCTAAATCCTCTTCCCGCACCAAGTTCAAATTCAGCTATAGCCCCCGCCTTTGCGTCGTGCTCGATTTTTACGGGACATTCAAAATGTTTCTTCATCTCATCGAGTAAATACACTGTTCCCCATCCAAGGTGTGGAGGGTTGTAGATTATCCCTTTTTCGGCGTCTAAAGGCCCGCCCACCGATACCCCTATGGCACCAATTGAATCTATTTCAGAAAGGTAATTCAATAATCTTGCAAAAAAATCGGAAAAGCCTAATTTAGGTTTGGTTGGAAATTCGTATCGCTTTATGATTTCGAACTTTTCATTTCCGACGACGATAGCCGTCTTAGTACCACCTATGTCGAGACCGACTAAATATTTATCAATTGAATTCATTTTTCGAGCAAATCCACCTCTTTAAAAGATCCGTTTTTTAATCTTATACTTTTTATCTCGTGCCCTTTTATACTAAATGCCTTCGAATTACCAAAAGCATTCAGAAAAAATCTTCTGTTAGTTCCTGTTGTTTCCCATAATCTAATTATTGCACTTCCGTCTTTAGATTCTGACATTTTGAGTGCTTCTAACAACACACCTTCTCCATTCACTTCAAAAAATGAATTGCGTGGCGCGAATTTTCCCGCATGCTTCGGAATGCTGAAGATCTCCAATGGCTCATTCAAAGATCGGGCTATCTTTGACCCTTCTCCAATTTGATACGGAGAATAACCTGACATCCATATATCGAATTCTTGAATTCCCTCGTCTGTGAAGTATAAAGTTTCATTTCTCTTTATCCTGTATGGTATGTGCCAGGCATAAGGAGGATTTCTAAGAAGAGTTATTCTTGCCTCATTGTCTAAAACATCGTAGGCGTACTTTCCGTTATTTACGATCGTAAAACTACAGTTATCATTTTCGAAAAATAATCCCCTTTGCATTGGATATTCCTGACCATTTAAAGGCCTTTCAATCATTCCATATGGAACCTCTGCGATGACTCTTTTTATTTCATTAAAGAGATATTTTAATTTAAGCATTTTGAAGGACTCATGCCAATCGACTATGAAATGTACCCTAATAACAGGATCTCCCGCATGTATAGTTATATCTTCGAGTATTTTAGACCTTTTGTAGATTATCTCTATCCTTATTTTAGATTCCAATTTCCCATTTTCGATCTTCACTTTCCGCGCTTTCAACGATTCATGTTCTCTCGAATATTGTGATATTCCATGGCTCCATGTATCTGAATCGTCCTTAACAACGACAGGCACGCAGGACGGTTCGGAGAAATATTGAATATTTTTTTGTTTATCGTAAAGATTTATATATCCCTCATCCGTTAATTTGAGACGGTAGAACTCATTTTCTATGAAACCGTCTCCATAGATTAAATGTTTTTTTACTCTGGAAGGCTTTCCGTTTTTAAGCCAATAAACACTGTAGCCGAGAGGCGGTACCTTGGCTTTGAAAAGAATCCTGTAGGTGTTGTTCATCAGTTCAGTAGGGTGAACTTTTTGATACTCTACTTCATGGCCATCTGAATCAATGAGAATCCTTTCATCCCATTCTTCCCAGTTAAGCCACGGCTCAAATTCGACGTATTCTTCTCTTTCAAAGGCCGAAGGATTGAAGATCACAAATGGCAGACCATCTCCACGCGTGTCTATATCTTTTGACAAAGTCTGGAGAGATAGATGCTTTATCTTCTCAGCATCGCTTATGACCCCTCCAAGTTCGTTGTAAGCATCTTCATACGCTTCTTTTATCGCCGTTCCACCAAGGAGATCATGGAATTGATTGAAAAGCAAGGATTTCCATGCCTTTTCAAAAACGTCGTATGGATAGGCAATTCCTTCCACAACAGATACAATGGTTGAAAATCTTTCAGCCGTGGTAAGCGCATTTTCGCTTTTCCTGTTAAGAATCTTCATTTTTGAATTCACAGAATAAGCGCCTATAGAATGGTACTGAAGTTCATCTTCGACAACCGGCAAAGTCTCTTTTTTGTCCCTTATTCCACCGAAAAATCTGTCTGGAGAACTGAATTCTAATTTTATTTCATCCGAAAAATCTTTGTGTTTTCTTATGTAATCTATGTCTTCTATCGTTGGTCCTCCACCATGATCCCCAACTCCGTAAAAGACCATCGTTGATCCCAAATTCGAAGAATCTTCTAAATATGCCCTTATTTGCCTTTCAAGGTCTCCTTTATCCCTTCTTGTCTCGTAATTTCTGCTAAGTCTGAATGCTATAACTTCGCTCCCGTCTGGAGATCTCCATCTAAAAAGTGATGGAAGGCTCTTCTCATTTGGACCAGGTCTCATGAATACGTAATAATCAAAGCCGCTTTTTTTAAGTATTTGTGGCAAAGTTGCCGCATGGCCAAAACTATCGACGTTGTACCCAACCTTTACATCTATTCCAAACTTTTCTTTGAAATACCTTTTGCCATATAAACTTTGCCTTACGAAAGACTCTCCAGAAGGTATGTTACAATCGGGCTGGACCCACCATCCGTTGACTATGTTCCATCTGCCGGATTTTACGAGTTTTACTATCTCATCGAATAATTGAGGATCTGTCTTTTCGATCCATTCATACATCATGGCCTCGCCCTTCGTAAAGATCAGATCGTCAGAATTTTTTAACATTTCGACCATTGTCCGGCAGGTCGAGATCATCTCAGAGACTCCTTCGGGCCATCTCCATAGCCAGACCGGATCTATATGCGCGTTACCAATCATGTGAAT
>PNIW01000003.1 GCA_002878315.1 Mesoaciditoga sp.
CCTATTATGCCTATCTTCATTTGGACCTCCCTCCATAATTAGATAAAATTATACTAAATATTGCTTAAAAATTAGTATACTTATTTATACATTCCTTTTATCTTTAAAATGCATGATATAGAATTTTAAAGATAGACTTTGAAAGGAGAGGTAAAAATTGAGATTATGGAGCATCCATCCTAAATATTTAGATCGAAGGGGTCTTGTGGCCGTATGGAGAGAATCGTTGCTTGCAAAGGCTGTACTTGAAGGAAGGACAAAAGGATACACGCACCATCCTCAACTTTTTAGATTTAGAAACTCTCCGGATCCACTCAAGTACATAAATGCTTACATCGAATCGATCTACGCTGAATCTTTGAAAAGAGGCTATAAATTTGATGAAACAAAGTTCTCACACCAGACGATCGATCAGAAATTGCCAGTAACCTACGGCCAAATAAGATACGAATTCGAACATCTGAGAAAAAAACTGAGAATCAGGGATCCGGAGAAGTTAGACGAAATTGAAATGATAGATTATCCTGATGTAAATCCTATCTTTTACGTTGTTCTGGGACCTCTTGAGAAATGGGAAAAAATCTGAAGCCCTCATTTAATTGCATTTGAATTAACTCAAAGATAAACCGTAAATTAAAATACATTGTTTTATAACTCAATATTTTTAGTAATTTATTATAATCGGCACAATATTATTATTTTTGGAGGTGTTGCAATTGGCAAAGGTAATTGTCGGTGGGAAGAGGACGGCTGAAGAGATCGCGCGCGAGTCTGACAGGCAACTGAGAAAGTCTCTCACACTTCAAGATCTTTTCTTTTTGTCTCTCAGAGGGATAGTCGGATCTGGATAGTTGCTTGGCGGCGTAGCTGCTGCCGATGTCGCAGGCCCTGCCTCTATAATTTCATGGATAATAGGGGGAAGTATAGTGCTCTTCATAGCACTCTCATTTGCCGAAATAACGGGCGCCCTTCCAAAGAGCGGAAGCATCGTTCGCTATCCTCACTATGCCTATGGAGGATATGTAGGATACATAATGGGATGGGCTTATCTTCTTGGAGCATTAACTGTTCCGGCAGTCGAATCTGAGGCCATACTTTCTTATGCGTCAACATATGTCAAGGGGCTTTTTCATACGGTAAATGGTGTGTCTGTTTTGACGCCCGTCGGTATTCTATATGGGATTCTACTTTTGGTGGCCTTCTTTCTTATCAACTGGTTTGGAATAAGGTTCTTTGCAAAGTTCAACACGGTTATGACATGGATCAAATTCATAATTCCCATCTTTACTTTCGCCTTTCTTTTCTTTATTCTTAACAAATCTAATTTTGTCAGTCATGGAGGGTTTTTCCCGCAGGGAATAGGGAGCGTTTTCTATGCCATACCAACGGCCGGGATAGTCTTTTCATTCCTCGGATTCAGGCAAGCGCTAAACTTCGGTGGTGAAGCCAAAAATCCACAGCGGGATATACCAATAGCCACGATTCTTTCTATTGTTATTGCAATAGGCCTGTATACGATGTTGGAGATTGCATTTATAGGAGCGCTGAAATGGCCCAATGGAGTTAACTGGTCCAATCTTACGACGAGTTCTCTCGGTTCTGCTCCTTATTTCGTAGAATTACAAAATGCCGGCATAGCGCTTTTTGGAGCCTTTGCGTATTTTTTGCTTATAAGCGCTTTCGTTTCGCCTGCCGGGACAGGATGGATATATTCAGGTAGCAGTGCGCGCACTCTATACGGAATAGCCGCGGATGGTTATTATCCGATGGGATTGCTCAAAATACACAAAAAGACAAAGATCCCTTACGTTGCGCTTATAACATCGACATTGCTCGGAATGATCTTTTTCCTTCCATTTCCGTCATGGTACCTTTTTATAGGATTCATATCAAGTTCAATGGTGCTAACATATCTTATGGGTCCTGTCATGCTCATGACCTTTAGAAAGTACGCTCCCAATCTTCAGAGGCCTTTCAAATTGCCTTATGCTTCTATAATATCCCCGATAGGCTTCATTGCCGGGGCACTTATAATGTATTGGTCCGGCATTTCAACACTTACAATGGTATTTTATACCGTTTTGCTTGGAGTGCCTGTCTTTTACTTTTTGTATGCTCCTCAAAAACTTGGCCTTTCCAAAAAATTTGCCTACACAGTTGGAGTAGTCGAATTCGTTATAACTGGATTCATTCTTGTTTTTAACTATCTTTTCGTACTTTACCCGGCGTCTAAAGAACAGACTGTCACAAAAACAATCGCCTTTCTGACAGGACTTGCCTTGATGGCCGCCCTTTGGTTCACCTTTACGGCTCTTACGGCATCAAAGGTTTCGCAAAAATACAAGACACTTTTCACAAGTTCGTATTGGCTATTTGGAATGTTTTTTGCAACGGAAGTAGTATCTTACTTTGGTGCTTTTGGAATGAATACACTTATACCATTCCCGTGGGATACGGTTCTTATGATTGGAGTTTATCTCGTTATATATTTTCTCGCACTTAGGGCAGGCCACAAAACTGAGGACCTTGAAGTTGCGATAGAAGAGGCAGGCAAGACAAATTTGGTTGAAACTGAAAATATTTAAGTATATCAATTTTGCGAAGATGATCCAAATGGATCATCTTTTTTTATAATGAGCTTATAAAATTCACAAATTAAGGAATATAATTTTATGATGCCTTTTAAATTCAATTATGGAGGAAAAAATGAAAGAAGAAAAATTTTCTAACCCGGGCGCAGTAGGATTGGGAGGATTTGCTTTGACAACGTTCATTCTAAATGTTGCGAACGCAGGTCTTGTCCCGCAGGCTTTACTTGCGGCATTGCCGCTTGGAATTTTTTATGGAGGCCTTACCCAGTTCATTGCGGGACTTTTTGAATTCAAAACAGGTAATACCTTCGGAATGACCGCATTTACAGGGTACGGCGCCTTCTGGATGGCCTTTTCATTCCTGATGTATGCTCCTGCACTCCATCTTATGAGCGGGAATGATCTTGGGCCAATTCTTGGCATAACCTTTGTTTCGTGGACTATTTTCAGTGCCATAATGTCGATTGTTTCTTTTAAAACCGGTGACAAAACGACTATATCGATCTTCATTCTTGTCTTTTTTCTTTTTCTCTTACTCGATATAGCCCAGTATACGGGTAGCAAGATCTTTACAACGATAGCTGGATATGAAGGTATTGCAACGGCACTTGTTGCATGGTACGGAATGTACCTTGCCATAAAGAGTCAGTTCAATTGAGACGGTGAGGATTCTGAGGAGAATTTGATGGTAAAGGACTATAAGGCAAAAGTTCTCTTTGTAACCTCTTTGGGATCGTTTTTGACTCCTTTTACGAGCAGTTTGATAAGTTTTGCCGTTCCAAAGATAGCAGGTACCTTCCATTCGAATTTTACCGATATTGTATGGATACCTATGGCTTACCTTATCGCCCTTCCCACCTTTATGATTCTCCTCGGTCGCCTGTCCGACATGTATGGAAGGATTAGATTTTACAGGATAGGATTTATCATCTTCTCGATCGGAACCTTGCTCGCATTGATCGCTGACAACATTTACTTTTTGATATTATCGAGTTTTGTAATGGGATTTGGAGGCGCTTTAATAGGCACAAATGCCACCGCCATAATAAGCATCGTTTATCCAAAAGAAAGAAGGGGATGGGCGCTTGGCATAAATGCAATGTCTGTTTACTTGGGATTAACCATGGCACCGGTTCTCGGAGGAATATTAACCCAATTTTTCCCATGGCAGGCTATTTTTTTAGTCAATATTCCAATAGCGATCGGTGCTCTAATTCTTACCTTTGTTTATATGAAAGAATCTAAGATCGATGAAATAAAGAAAAAAGAGAAGATCGATGTGGTAGGTTCTTTGATCTTTACAGGAAGTATCTTTTCAATTGTGCTTTACCTTAGTTTGGGCCAGATATATGATTTTACAAGCACTGTTTATCTACTTTCCATCGGTCTTGTGCTGATAGTTGTGTTCGTCTTTTATGAAAGGCGGACGGAAAGTCCGATGTTAGACATATCTCTTTTTACGGCCAATAGGACCTTTGCGGCGGCAAATTTCACGGCATTTTTGAATTACGTAAGTACTTTTTCTATAACGTTTGTTTTTTCAATATTTTTGCAAATGGTAATTGGCTATCCGCCATTTTTAGCAGGAATTCTTTTGATGATCGAGCCTGTTTTTATGGTAATCTTTTCTCCAATAAGCGGAAAACTCTCTGACAAATATGGATCTCGCGGCATAGCCTTTGCCGGCATGCTTGTAATAGCAGTTGCATTCTTTATTTTGGCTTTTGCCGGTCCAAAGGACGGAATTGTCTCAATGGCAATCCCCCTCGGAATTCTTGGAGTTGGATTTGGCCTGTTTTCGGCCCCAAACACAAATTCAGTTATGGGATCTGTCAGTCCAAAAAAGGTTGGCGTCGCTTCTGGAACGCTCGGCACAATGAGATTCACAGGTCAACTGTTAAGTCTTGCTCTCGCGAGCGCCATACTTTCTGTTAGCCTTCCCCATTCAATTTTACTTCAAATGTTCTCTGGTACAGTTAAATCCAAGATCGATCCCTCAGCCTTTGAGAATGGATTTAGAATTATAATGATCCTTTCTGGGATACTGAGCCTTATAGGATCGTACACATCTCTTTTGAGAACAAAGAGAAATTCAGGTCAATCTTAAGGCAATTTATTTCCCGCTGCTTTGTAAAGATCGTACCATTCCTTTCTTGTCAGATTGACATTAGATGCCTGACATATTTCTTTAAGATGTTTTGGATTTGTCGTGCCGACAATAGGCTGTATCTTTGCCGGATGTCTCAATATCCACGCTATCGGTATGGCACTTTTGGGAACATCGTATTTCTTTGCCACTTTGTCCATTTCATCGTTGAGAGTTTTGAATTTCGGGTTATCCAAAAAAGTACCTTCGAAAAATCCGTACTGGAATGGAGACCATGCCTGAATTGTGATGCCGTTAAGCCGGCAATAATCGAGCACACTTCCGTCACGATCGACAGATTTGTCGATTTGCATGTTAACGTTTAATCCCGCATCTATCATACCCGTGTTTGTGATGCTGAATTGCAATTGATTCACGATTATTCTTTGATTTAAATACTGGCTTAACAATTCTATTTGCATTGGATTGTGATTGCTCACTCCAAAGTTCCTTATCTTACCGCTCGCGTGCAATATAGAAAAGGCCTCTGCAACTTCTTCTGGCTCGACGAGCGCATCGGGCCTGTGGAGCAAAAGTACGTCTATGTAATCGGTCTTCAAACGTTTCAGACTGCCATCGACGGCTTCAAGAATATGATCCCTTGAAAAGTCGTAGTATCCATCTCTTATTCCGCATTTCGTCTGAATGAATATCTTCTCTCTTACTCCTTTCATCTCTTTGAGCGCTGTGCCAAAGAGTTCTTCTGATTTTCCGCCGCCGTAAATGTCCGCATGATCGAAGAAATTTATGCCTTCTTCAAGGGCGGTGTTTATCAACTTTGAGACATCTTTTACAGACATGTCCGCAATTCTCATACATCCAAGCGCGATTTCGGAAGACCTTATCTCGCCATTTGCTATTTCTATCGTTCTCATCTCAATCACCTCTCATATTTTGCTAACTTTATGTAAAAATCTCGGAAGATCGGGATTCAAACCTTTAGAAATCGAAAGATTGAAGGCAAACAACTGGATGAAAAGCGCATTTTCAAATGGATACAATTCTCTTTTTGACGGGAGTATCTTGAATGAAAGATCGCCCTTTCTCAAGAGTTCATCGTTGTCTGAAACGATAAAGGTGTGCGATCCAGTTTCTTTTATCCTGTCCACAACTTTTGCGCTTAATTCGATCGTAGAGTCATCCGGTGCAAAGATCAAAACGGGAATGTCTGGATCTAACATCGCAAGAGGGCCGTGGACAAGATCGACCGAAGAGAGCCCTTGTGCACTTATATAACACGTTTCCTTCAACTTGAGCGCGCTCTCGAGTGCCACGGGATAGTTAAAACCTGTGCCTATTATAACCAGATCTCTTGCAAATGAATATCTCTGGGCAAGGTTTCGTATTTCTTCCTCCCGATCGAAGATCTCATCGTACATGGATTTAAGATCATCGATCTCGAATTTTTTCTCCTTTATCGCGTATACAAGTAAAAGCACACCGGCCATGGAAGCGCTGAATGTCTTTGTCGCGGCCACACTTTTTTCAATTCCGGCATTCATGAAGATCGTGTTATTCCCAAGAAGTTTTGTCATTGTGCTCTCTGAATGGTTCGTTATTCCAAATGTAAAGGTTCCTTGATTTACAGATTGCTTTAGTATCTCGCAAACATCTTCGGTTTCTCCCGACTGGGATATGCCCATCACGACCCCATTCTTAAGATTTGGCGTTTTTTTGTAATGCGTGTAGAGAGATCCGAGGGCAAGCGCTACGGGTATGCCGATTTCGGATTCGAAAAGGTATTGGCCGTAAATACAAGCATTGTCAGATGTTCCGCGCCCCGCCGCTATCATAACATCGGGAGATATTCTTTTGAAAATCTTCGCGATTTCCTCTATCTTTTGGCCTTCATTTGAAATGAGACGCTCTATCACCTTTGGTGTTTCATGGATTTCTTCGATCATTCTGTAGGTCATTTCATACCTCCATATCACATTCTATTTAAAATATCAAGTTTTTTTGACGCATCGTACGCAAGCATTTCGGGATGCGTCCTGTAAGGGCTTAATTCGGCCGTCAAATATCCAT
>PNIW01000018.1 GCA_002878315.1 Mesoaciditoga sp.
GAAAAGACACCGGCCTCTATCTTTATAATAAAGGAGGAATTTTATGAAAGAAGAGGATTTATTGAAGGTAATTAAGGAGAAAAATGTCAAGATATTGAGACTTCAATTCACAGATCTTGATGGGACCTTAAAACAGGTGAGTGTTCCTACTTCTGACATCAAAAGGGTGCTCGATGGTAAGGTCATGTTTGACGGATCTTCTGTCGAGGGCTTTGCAAGAATTCAGGAATCAGACATGTATTTAAGACCGGATCTTTCAACATTCACACTTATACCGTGGGAAGATTCCAAATCTGCAAGGATAATATGCGATGTTATGGAGCCAGATGGCAAAGAATGTGAAGAATCTCCAAGGTACATTCTCAAAAAAATTGTGAGCCAGGCAAGGCAGATGGGATTTGAAGCACAGGCAGGCCCTGAGCCTGAGTTCTTTATTTTCGAGGCAGACGGAGATAATCCCAGTGAAGCATTTGTCGATTCCGGAAGCTATTTTGATATGCTTCCCTTAAGCAGAAGTGAACTTGTGAGGCGCGAAGTTGTTCAGGACCTTGAAGAGATGGGCTTTCAGGTTGAGGCGGATCATCATGAAGTTTCTCCTTCCCAGCACGAGATCGATTTTAGGTACGCGGATATCTTAACGACTGCCGATAGGGTCCAGACATTTAAATTAGTCGTGAAGACGGTGGCATTAAAGAACGGTCTAAGGGCAACTTTCATGCCAAAACCGGTAGAAGGAATAAATGGATCTGGAATGCACGTTCACATAAGCCTTTTCAAAGATGGTCAAAACGCCTTTTACGATCCGAATGGAGAATATGAACTGAGCGATGTCTTTATGCATTTTGTTGCCGGTTTGATGGAACATTCAAGATACATAACGGCAATAACGAACCCGACCGTTAACTCTTACAAAAGACTTGTGCCAGGCTTTGAAGCGCCCGTAAACGTTGCGTGGGCGGTTAGCAACAGATCGGCCCTTATAAGAATACCTCAGGCGAGAGGGGAAAGAACAAGGCTTGAGTACAGGAGCCCTGACTCTTCATGCAACGCTTATCTTGCATTCGCAGTTATTCTTGCCTCTGGTCTCGATGGATTGAAACGAAATCTAACGCCTCCAAAACCTATAAACAAGAATATCTTTAAGATGAGCGACTCTGAAAAGAGAGGTAACAAGATAAAATCTTTGCCTTCCAATTTGATGGAAGCGTTGGAACTTGCCAAAAAAGACAGATTAATCGTTGAAACTCTCGGACAGAAGGCCTTTGACATATTTGTCAGAATGAAAGAAACAGAGTGGAAAAGATTTTCAACAGCAGTCACAAACTGGGAAATAAAAGAATATTTTGAGAATGTATGATTTTACCGACGGGTAAAGATGCTTTTGCGTCCTTACCTGTCCTTTGCGAACTTTGCAAGCGGAAGGAAGATCAAAAGGAATATTCCGAGAGATATCCATCCAAAGGTAAAGGAAAATCGCGAGGCGGTGAAGGTAAAAAGATAAGGAGCAATGGATCCTACAGAGATCTGAATTGAGTTTATCAGGGATATCGAAAGTGGAAGAAGACGTGAGGGTATCTCTCTGTATCCCGCCGGTATTGCGTAAAGTATTGAAAAAATCCCCGCCGATAAAAATCCGAGAAGGAACGTGTAGATCCATATTACGAAAATATTTGCCAGAAAGATTGTGGATATCAGGAAGAACATTACAAGAGAAAGCACGATCATGAACTGTTTTCTCTTTCTGATTCTGTCCGATATCATCCCTATTAAAGGGCCGCCGATTACACCCGCAACAAGCGTAAGCGAAGAGATCAATCCGGCGAGATCTCCATTCATTCCTTTCTTTACAAGGTAGGGGCTTAAAAATTGAGCCGTTGCGAAAAATGCACCCCAAAAGCCCGCAAGGCTGAGACCTATGAGCCATACATTTTTGTTCGCAAGGACCTTTTTCCATTCTATTTTTTCTTTTGTCTTTTCGTCTGGCGGCAGTAAAAGGTTGTTTTCGACAGTTATGGCAAGTCCAATAATTCCTCCTATAACAAGTGCCACCCTCCATCCCGCGACAACGGCTATCGCGTTCCATGCGGCAATCCCTATGCCAGCGCCAAGGTTAAAAGCGCCGTTGTAAAATCCCATTGCCAATCCTCTGTTCTTTTCCGAGAAGACATTCTTTATTATTCCCAATGCCGGGGAAAAGTACATTGCCGCTCCAACGCCGACGAAGAATCTGAAAATTATTATCGATTCGATATTCCACGCAAAGCCAGAAAGCAATGACATTATCGAAAGCAAATACATTCCTGCCATCGCAACGCGCTTATTCCCTATTTTGGCTGCTAAAAGGCCAGATGGAATCTGGAAAATTCCGGCACCTAAAAGGAAAGATGTCGGGATTTCCCCAAGTTTGGAAAGCGGAATAGCCAAAGAAGACTCTATAAAGATGTAGAGTGGTGATATGTTGTACCAGTTTAGAGCGTATACCGCCCTCGAAGAGATCAAAGATACAAAATTTACCATGAATTTTTTGTTCATCTTGAATATATTCTCACATGGAATATGTGCCTGTCAAGAGACGAATTGACAAAGAGGTAAAATTGTGATAAAATAAAGCTGTATTCGAGGGCAGAGCCATCGAATTTGTTTTCAAGTTAAGGAGTGTTTAATATGGAAAACATTGATATTGTGAAGAAGTTGGCCGAAGATGTGGCCAGAAGAATGAAATTAGAGATCTTCGATGTTGATTTTAAAAAAAGGAAAGGAAGGGCTCTTCTGAATATAGTTATCGATGACCCTTCAGGATATGTAAGCATAGATCAGTGCGAGGCCTTCTCTAAAGAGATAAGTCCTTTATTAGATGCGGAAAGCGAAATTGAAAATTACATTTTGGAAGTTTCTTCTCCGGGGCTTGACAGGCCTTTGAGAAAAATACAGGATTTTGATAGATTTAACGGAAAACTTGTAAAGATAAAGATCGATGACGGCGAGCAAAAAACCGTAACTGGAAGAATAGTCAAATGTGATGTAGAAACCAATACCTTTTTTCTCGATGTCGATGGTATCGTATCGTCATATGACTTTTCGAAAATAAAATCTGCAAATCTCGTTGTGGAATTTTAAGGAGGATGAAGAATGCTTAATTTAAATCTTTTAGAGGCTTTAGAACAACTTCAGGGTGAGAAAAACATAAGTCGCGATGAACTTTTTGAAATACTGGAAAAAGCCCTTACGACGGCCTACAAGAAAAATTTCAACGTTCAGGATGATACTCTCTTGATAAAGATAGACGGTGTAACGGGAGAGATAAATGTCGTTCAAAATATCATCGAGACGGCTGAAGACGGCACTGAAGTGATTAAAACCATAAAGAAGGAAACTTTGAATACCAAAAAATTCGGAAGAATAGCGGCTCAGACCGCAAAACAGGTGCTTATTCAAAAACTGAAAGAGATAGAAAAAGAAAATCTCTTTAACGAATACATGGACCTTTATCATGCAGTAGTTACGGCTGAAGTTGTGCGTCCATCTACGGGAGACATTGAGTTAAGATTAAACAAGGTTGATGCGATTTTACCCGCAAAGGAAAGAATTCCAAATGATAAGTTCAAAGTTGGGGATCTTGTTAAGGCTTATGTTATAGCCGTTGAAAAAAGAAATAAGGGACCGGTTGTGATCTTAAGCAGAGTTGCAAATGAACTGGTTCAAAAATTATTCGAAAAATACGTTCCCGAAATTGAAGGTGGTATAGTAAAAATAGTCGCAATCGCCAGAGAGGCCGGATCGAGAACAAAGATAGCCGTGATATCTACGGATCCAAATGTGGACCCAGTCGGCGCTTGCATAGGAGAGGGAGGGAGCCGCGTCAATCAGGTTATAAAAGAATTGAACGGCGAAAAAATAGATATAATCCCATTTTCCTCCGATCCTGTTCAATTCGTTTCAAACGCTCTCTCTCCAGCAAAGGTTATGGATATATCCTTAAGCGAGGAAGATCATAAGATGTACATAACGGTCTCGCCGGCTCAAATCTCCCTCGCAATAGGAAAAGATGGACAGAATGTGAGATTGGCATCAAAATTGACCGGATGGAAGATAGAGATACGTCAGTTCATGGGAGAAGGGTTTAAAAATTGAAAAGAGAAGAGAGTATACTTAGTATACTTGGAATGGCATCAAAAGCTGGCAATTTAATTTTGGGACAGAAGGCATTAAAGACCTATATTTCGAGCTTTCAAAAAGAAAAGTTAGTCATCTTTGCCCGTGATCATGGTAGCAGTGTTGATGCTTTGATAAAGAAATGTCAGAATTACGGAGTGCCTTTTTTGAAATTGGATGTTGATAAGGCACATTTGGGAAAAGCCATTGGAAAGGGAGAGGTTTCTGCGGTTGGAATAATCGAAGAAACTTTTATAAGGGGAATAAACAAATTGGTAAGTAAAAAAGTTAATGGAGGGATTTAATGGATAAAAAGATAAGAGTTCATGAATTGGCCAGACGTCTTAACATGACGAGTAAAGAGTTGCTGGCTGAACTGGAAGATCTTGGCGTTGATGCCAAGAACCACATGTCCACACTGGATGAATCTGTTGTCAATATGTTGGTGGAGATATATAACTCTGAAGACGATGAGAGTGAAACAATCGCAAAGCAAAAAAAACCCTCGAAGCCCAAAGAACATATTGAAGAAGAGATTTTTGAAGAAAAACCCAAAAAGACTGAAGATGAAATAGTTCATGTAGAAAAAACAATCGAGATAGAAGAGGGCAAAAGCATAACTTTGCGTGATTTTTGCGATATGACAATGATTCCTCCCACAAAAGTTATAAAGGATCTTTTCATGGAAGGAAAGGTTTTAACCATAAACACGATTCTTGAAAAGTCTTTGTTAGAAGAGATCGCAAACAAATATTCAATACACATAGAATTTAAATCTCCCAAAAAAAGTGAAGTTTTAGATCCACTCAAAGAAGAATTTGACAGACTTTACCAGGAACATCCGGATAAATACTTACCAAGGCCTCCTATTGTGACGATAATGGGCCATGTTGATCACGGTAAAACAACTTTGCTCGATAGGATAAGAAAAACACATCTTGCAGAAAAAGAAGCCGGTGGTATAACTCAATCGATAGGTGCTTACAAGGCAATGATAAATGGAAAAAGTATAACCTTCATAGATACCCCTGGCCACGAAGCCTTTACCGAAATGCGCGCGCGCGGTGCTCAGGCGACAGACATAGTCGTTTTGGTTGTCGCGGCCGATGATGGTGTCATGCCACAAACTGTAGAGGCATACGATCACGCCAAAAATGCCGGGGTGCCCGTTATAGTTGCGATAAACAAGATAGATAAGCCAAATGCGAATATTGAACTTACAAAACAGGATCTTGTCAACAAGTTGAATATCATTCCGGATGACTGGGGAGGAGATGTGCCGGTCGTTCCAATTTCCGCAAAAACAGGTAAGGGCATAGATGAGTTGCTCGAGATGATACTGTTAGTTGCGGAATTGAAAGAGATTAAGGGATACTGGTATGGAAGGGCGAGGGGCGTAATAATAGAATCCAAACTCGACAAATTCAAAGGTCCGGTTGCAACGGTCATAGTAAAGGATGGAATTCTCAAACTCGGTGATTATTTCGTTGCTGGAAATACTTACGGAAAGGTGAGATCTATCTTTGATGACACCGGAAAAAGTGTAAAGGAAGCCAAACCTTCCGATCCCGTGGTTATAATGGGATTCGAAGAGTTGCCAGAATCTGGATCTATCCTCTACGTTATGCCTTCCCAAAAAGAGGTACGTGATTACATAGAGACACGTAAAGCTGAGCAACCTCAGAGTGTGAAAAGAGTTAGACTTGAAAATATACATGAATTGTCTGAAACTGAAGGCAGAAAGGTTTTAAATATCATAGTTAAGGCAGATACATTCGGAGCCCTTGAAGCTCTAAAAAACGCGATTGAAAAGATAGAACCTGAAGAGATCAAAATAGATATAGTTCATGCAGGCATAGGGAATATAAATATAAATGATGTCCTGCTCGCATCCGCAGATCAGGCTGTTATTCTCGGATTCAGAGTCGGGATTGAGCCCAAAACAGAACTTAAAGCAGATCAACTCGGAGTCCAGATAAAAACATATGAGATAATTTTCGATCTCACAGAGGACATAAAAGCGGCCCTTGCCGGTATGATGGAGCCCGAATTTGTCGAAGAGGTCATAGGTCACGCAAAGATTTTACAGGTTTTCAACATATCAAAGGTTGGGAATATAGCCGGTTTCCAACTTTACGATGGACGTACCGAGAAAAATGCGAATGTCAAAATTTTAAGGAATAAAAATGTCATATTCGATGGACGTATAGAGGCTTTGAAACATTTCAAAGATGATGTTGATTCTCTCGAGGCTCCACAAGAAGGAGGCCTAAAGGTCGAGAATTTTGAAGATTTTAAACCCAACGATGAGATAGAATTTTACGTCAAAAAAGAGATAAGAAAATCTCCTACCTACAAGGAAGACAAAAAAGCGTGAGTTAACTCACATTTTACATTTAAAACATTGTTTCTTCACCTTTATTTGGTAGGATATTTCTCGGTTCGCGATTTTTGGAAGTTCTTTTAAATACAGGTCATTGAAAAACGGGCAGCAAGAGGTAAGGTTTGGA
>PNIW01000093.1 GCA_002878315.1 Mesoaciditoga sp.
ATGAGGTTTTTGGTAGTCCCATTTCTTTTGACGCTGTCGTAGAGTTCTATAAGTTATTCTTCATCCGATAATCTCTGTTGTTTTGGTATCATGATTCTATTCTATCACTTCTATTCGGATTTTGAACCTGCTTTAGTATATATCTCATCTTTCTTTACCACCGGTACCGGAACTTCTTCAAATGCATCGTTTATGATGTCTTCAATCTTTCTGAGTTTTACGCGCGCTTCAGATGTCATGATAAGTCTGTGATATAGAATTTCCCTTGTCACACTTTTAACATCGTCAGGGATCACGTAATCGCGGCCATCCAGAAGAACTTTTGTCATAGCGGCCTTCATGATGCTTAAAGAAGCTCTTGGGCTCGCTCCTATGTGAAGATCCCTGTTTGTTCTTGTGTGCTGTACCAGTAAAACTATGTAATCTTTGATCGTGTCGTCCACTATAATACTTCTCACAGCGTTTCTCAGAAATTTAACTTCATCGGCACTGAGCACCGGCTTTACATCCTCAATGGGATGGTGATCAACCTGGGAGTTAGCATCTCGATTTCCATATCATGATCGGATATCCGATCTTCAAATTCATCGCAAACCTATCAAGCTGGGCTTCGGGTAGAGGAAACGTGCCTTCGTATTCAATAGGGTTTTAAGTTGCCATAACAAAAAAATTTTCACTCAATTTGTGCGTTATACTGTCTACGGTTGCCTGATTCTCAGCCATCGCTTCAAGGAGAGCCGATTGGGTTTTGGGCGTAGCCCTGTTAATCTCGTCCGCGAGCAACAGATCGGTAAAAATTGGACCCAGCTTGAAGATGAAATCGCCTTTCTCCCTGTTGTAAATTGATAGACCGGTCAAATCGGTTGGCAAAAGATCAGGAGTGAATTGAACCCGGCTGAAGCGCAATCCTAGAGATATCGCAAAGGCACGTGCTAACATCGTCTTACCGGTTCCTGGTACATCTTCAAGCAACACATGAACTCCCGTCATAAAAGATATCATGAGTTTTTCTATCGAGCTTTCCCTTCCAAATATGACCTTAGAAATGTTATTGACGATCCTTTTTTTCATCTCAACAACGTCCATACCTCTGTCTCCAAACAAAAATGGCTCCTAAACAGGAGTCATTGGCTTCAAGCATTTAAGGTGAACTCCTCCACCTACTTTTGATTATACCACTTAATTTACTTTTCATGCCAAAAATTCTTCAACGTTGTCACACCAAAGATCGGCTTTTTCATAAAAGGCTGCATGTCCTGTCTTTTGCATTTTGACAAACGATGAGTTGCAAATCTTCTTTGCCATTTCTTCCATCGTATCTTTCGGTGTTATCATGTCTTCGTCCGCACAGATCAACAGTGTTGGTGCTTTTATTTTTTTTATTTCTTCCGAAAGGTCAAAATAACTTCCGGATCTGCTTAATCTTATAAAACCATTAAGCCATTCTTTATCTGTATTTTTCGATGCATTTTTTATCCTTTCTTCTATCCATTCACCGTTTGAATTATAAAATGTTCTTGAATATATCGCAGGAAAAGAGAGCCTGAAAAGCAATTCGGGATTGCCGGTTGCGGCTGCCATCTCCCAGCTTCTTCCAAGTTCCCTTAAATAATTGTCAACTTTATCTACGGCATTTGATATTATCAATTTATCGACGCGTTCTGGATGAAAAACGGCAAAATGTTCCGCGACGTGTGCACCGTAAGAAACACCCACGATGTGCGCTTTTTTTATCTTAAGATGATCCATCAAATTGAGAAGATCTATCGATCTTTCCATTATGTCATAATCTTTTGTCATTCTCGATGATCTGCCCTGATCTTTGAAGTCGAAAGTTATGACATCGAAATGTTCTTTTAATTTGTCAACGTGATACGCCCAACTACCTGCCGACATCATTATACCGTTAAGCAGTATAAGAGGCTCTCCATTTCCAACCCTTTCATAGTAAATTTGAGAATCAAAGTAAGGCATTTTTGAATTTTACCAGTATTTCAATGAATTTTTTCGGGTTTTCAACGATAACGCTGTGGCCGATGCCATCAAGCAATTCAAATTGGCAATTTGGAATCATTCTTGCCATTCTTGCCATTTTTTCTTTTGGAACTATCGGATCCAAACTTCCCCACAGGATTTTAGCCGGTATTTTTATATCCTTCAGATTTTGGGAGTAATCATATCTTTCAAGCGCACGCGCATTTCCGCTGAAGGCTTTTGGACTCATTTTCAACGCATCATTAACGAATGCTTTTGCCTTCTCTTTTCTCGTCGGCATGGTATTTGCGAGTGAAAATTCAAGCAATTCGGGATTATTTTTGAAACTTTCCAGTATAGGATAAAGGTTTTCGGCCGTCTTTAAGCCATCGGCCGGAGCGGGATCGACAAGAATCAATCCAGAAAATGCATCGGGGTGATCTACAACACATTTCAAAGTTACGGCACCACCAAGTGAATGGCCTACAAGGATCGGTCTTGAAATTTTGAGCGATTCGATGAATTTCCATAGATAATCTGCGTATACTTCTATCGAAATGGAATCTATCCTATCTGAATTTCCAAAGTTGGGCAGATCGAGCGCATACGTCTTTATCCCGTCGATCTTCATAATCTCTTCGAACCATTTCGATGATGCAAAATTTCCGTGGACATAAACAACGGGCATTCCATCGCCATTTGCTTCGTAAAAAATTCTTACATTTTCGATTTGAACAAACATTTCAACCCTCCTATGCTCTTCTATCCATCAATTTATACCAAACAAAGTTCAAATTTCGAATCACAGCGATGGCAGGCGCCCTTAATGGCAGGTAGCACGTGGCTCGTGGCAGGTAGGAAAAATTGAGAATTAACAATTGAAAATGGATAATTTGCAATTCTCAATTTGCAATTGTAAATTTAGACTGTTCACTCGTCACTGCTCACTGATTTTGTCCTAAATCACTTTTTTCTTGAAAAGATCCCTGATCTTAAAGATCTGTAAAAGCCCTTTTGGCAAAAATAAAAGGATCACTATAAGTGCAACGCCTTGAATTATCGTTATCGAGATGTTGTATCCTGAAAGTAAAAACGGTAATCCCACAAAGAAGGCCGCACCTATCATAACGCCCATCACGCTGCCCGCACCACCGACTATGACCATCGCAAGGAGATCAAGTGAAAGTGTCAGATCGAACTGTGATGGAGATATAAATCCTATTGCTGATGCGTAAAGGCTACCTGCAAGACCGGTCAAAGCCGCACTTGCGGCAAAGGCTGCGAGTTTGTATTTGAGCAAATTAACCCCGAAAGCCCTTGCCGCTATCTCGCTGTCTCTCATCGCAAAGAGCGCAAGTCCGCTTTTAGAAAATGAAATTCTTGAAAGCACAATGAAAATCAAAAATATGATCGTTAGCACTACGTAATACTGATAGACCGGATTGGAGGCTTTAAAGATCCAAAAAGATGGCACAGGTATGTTTCTTATGCCGTTGTAACCTCCCGTTATTTGAAATACACCTATGATCTGCTGAACGGCTATGCCGAAGGCCATCGTGACGACCGCAAGGTAAAAACCGGAAACTCTGAGAGCGGGAAGGCCTACCACGATGCCTATTATCATGGCAAAAAGACCGGAGATCAAAAAAGCGATCAAAAATGGTACGTGGAAATTCACGACTAAAATTGCCGATGTGTAGGCACCGACGGCAAAGAAGGCCGCATTTCCTATCGAGATCTGGCCTGCCCATGTTGTCAGTACATCCATCCCTATGGCCGCTATTGTGTATATGCCTATCAAGACAAAGATAGAGAGCAAAAAAGGATATCCCAAAAACGGTAAAGGAACAAGCACAAAAGGTATAAACCATAGGTATTTTTTCATCAAACTCTCCTCGATTTTGCGCTTCCGAGCAATCCTTCGGGCTTTACAATAAGAATGGCGACTATTATCGCAAGTGAAAAGGTCGTCTTTAGATTCGTTGATATATAAGTGCCTACAAGGTTCTCAATGATGCCTATCGATATACCGCCTATTATCGAGCCGGGGATACTTTCAAATCCACCAAGGACTGCGGCGGTAAAGCCCATTATTTGAAGGCTTAACATCATGTCCGGATAAACAAAGGTCTGCGGAGCAACGAGCAATGCCGCAAGCGCACCTATCGATCCGGAAATGATCCACGAAATTGACATCATAAGGCTTGAATTTATACCCATCAACTTCGCGATCTCTTCATTTTGTGCCACTGCTCTCATGGCTTTTCCCTGAAATGTGAGGTTCAAATACAAAATAAGTGCGATTATGACGGCCGTCACAACTCCCAAAATCAAAAGGTTTTGCTGCGGTATGACTATGATGCCGCCTTCGAATCTCAATATCAAAGGAAGACCGTTTAAAAGATTTGGTATTTGCTGGTAATTGTTTCCCCATATTTGAAGAGCCACACCTTCAAGTACCAAAAGCAGACCCAGTGTTATTATCACCATGGAGGCCGGAGAGATGTTTCTGACAGGCCTTAAAAGCCTACGCTCAACGGCGTAACCTACAAAAGCGCCAAACGCAATGGCAATAAAAAATGATAGGATATAATTCATACCTATCATGGAAAAAAACGTAAAGAAGATGTAAGCCGAGATCATCCCCATATAACCGTAAGCGAAATTCATAACTCCGGTTACCTTGTATGCTATTACAAGCCCAAGTGCGACTATCGCGTAAAGAGAGCCCGTTATTATGCCGGCAATTATTTGTTGAAATACCATTTCACACCCCTAAGTATTTCATTTTTAAAGTTTGAAAATCCACATCTTTTGTATTTCCCGAAATCGCGAACTTTCCGTTTTGCATGACGTAGATCCTGTTAGATATTTCCATCGCTATCATGGCATTTTGCTCTACAAGCAATATCGCCGTACCGGATTTATTTATCGTTTTGAGCGAATCAAAGATGAAATCGACTAATTTCGGAGAAAGACCCAAAGAAGGCTCATCCAACATCAAAAGTTTGGGATCATTCATCAAAGCGCGTCCTATCGCGAGCATCTGCTGCTCTCCTCCGGAAAGTGTTCCTGCAAGTTGCCGCTTTCTCTCTTCCAATCTTTGAAAAAGCGCGTAAACTTTTTTGATATTTCCCTTTATCAAATTTTTGTTTTTCCTTATCGTGTATGCACCTAACAAAAGGTTGTCCTCGACACTTAAATCCGGAAAGATGCCTCTTCTTTCTGGGCAGAGTGTAAGGCCCAAATACGGTATTTTGTAAGGTTCCGTTCTTGAAATGTCCTTCGACAGAAATGTTATCCTGCCTTCGTGTGGAATCAAGCCGGCAAGCGCTTTCAAGGTTGAACTCTTTCCGGCGCCGTTTGCACCGAGTATCGAAACCACTTCTTGATTACCGACGAAAAAGTTTGTCCCTCTTACGGCTTCTATCGGGCCGTATTTAACGGTAAGATTTTCAACTTCGAGAATACGATCTGTCGCCAAGATAGGCTTCGGCCACCTTTCTGTTCTGAATTATTTCGGATGGACTTCCCTCGGCTATTTTTTCGCCGAAATTCATGACGGTTATTTTGTCTGAAACAGACATGACGATTTTCATGTCATGCTCTATCATGAGGATCGTGAGCGCGTAAAAGCCTTTTATTCTCAAAATTTCTTCTTTGAGTTTTTCGGATTCCTGATCGTTTAAACCCGCAAAAGGCTCATCTAAAATGAGTAATTTTGGCTTTGATATGACGGCCCGTCCTATCTCGACAAGTTTTTGCGTACCGTACGGTAGCGATGAAACGGACATGTTTAAATATCTTTTTATGTCAAGCATTTCCGAAATCTCCGTTACGTTTCGAAAGATCCTTGACTGTTCCGATTTGTAAGATTTCGTGCCGAAAATCTCGTCAAAGAAATTGTAATTTATCGTATGATGGGCACCGATGTAAAGGTTACCCGCAACGGTTAAATTTTTAAAAAGTTCAAGGTTCTGGAAAGTTCTTGCCACGCCGGCATTTATTATCCTGTGAGCCGGCATCTTCAACAGATCGATACCTTCAAAAAGGGCTGTGCCAGTTGATGGCACAACCCTCGTTAAGGCATTTACAACTGTGGTCTTTCCTGCTCCGTTTGGCCCTATCAAAGAATGAAAACTTCCTTTTTCGACATCCATTGAAAAATTGTTGACCGCTATCAATCCCTTGAATTTTACCGAAAGCGCTTTTATCGATAGAATCATTTCAAAGTTATCCACCCTGATATAGGTACAAAGGTGCCATTCTCTATCTTCATGAAATACATGGAGGTCTTTCCTTCCCTGTCTGTGGGTGTGAAGGTTATGTCCTGTGAAAGAATTCCATTCCAGTTGTCAAAAGTATCGAGTGCATTTACAAGTCCGTCTCTTGTGGGATTCGGACCGGCGAGTTCAAGCGCGTGCGAAAAGACTTCAGCGGCTATAAAGCCTGCGGCCGCGTAAGAACTCGGGATCTCATTAGGATACGATTTTTGGTATATTTTGAGATATTGATCGAATTTTGCCGTAAAATCTGGATTGTCCTTCGTCGGTATCGGTACCCATCCCGTCAAAATAACACCCTCGACGGCCTTACCTCCAAGTTGTATGAATGCCGGATCGGCATTCGGATATATCGTCACGATCGGTATG
>PNIW01000006.1 GCA_002878315.1 Mesoaciditoga sp.
CCCATTTTTACCTCCGCAATCGATACCGCAATCGTTTCCGAAACAATTTATACAATTAATGTTAAAATTTGTCAAATCTGCTTTAGAACTATTTAAACAGTTTAGAGACGATTTTGGGTGAAAAATAAATATTTAAATCAAAAAATCTAAAAATATCAATGATTATCATCAAATATCTATGATAAATTCAAAATGCTATAGATAGATTCAAAGATTTTAATTTTCGATCTTTATGTGTTATAATGATTGTACCCGCCCTAAAGAATAGGGCCAAAATTGTCCATGGGAGGTAATTTATGAGGATTTACGAAACTCTTTTCATCATCGATCCCACTCTTGAAGAAGAGGCAAGAAACAAACTTGTCGATCGCGTTAAAAACCAGATCGAAGAGAAGATGGGGGGAAAGATAAGAAAGATAGACAGATGGGGAGTGAGGCAGTTAGCCTTCAAGGTTCAAAAGTTTAACGAGGGCGATTACACTATCATTCTTTTCGATGCGGATCCTTCAAAGATCAAATCTCTCGAAGAACTTTACAGGGTTGTACCTGAAATATTCAGACATCTTATCTTAAGAAGAGAAGATCTCGAGAAGCATCCGTTAATTGAAAAGCAGGAAAAGGAAGAAAAGACAGATGAAGTCATACCTGAGCAAAAAGAAGAGACGGCCCAAGTCACTGTTTCGGAACAAAATGAGGGAGAAAATTCGTGAATTATAACAAAGTAATTCTTGTTGGAAGAATAACTCAAGATCCACAATTGAGAACAGGTATGAATGGTAATGTTGTTACTTTCAATCTTGCTGTAAATAGGAATTATTCCAAAGAAGACAAACAGGCAGATTTTTTCAGAATAGTGTGCTTTGGGAAAAATGCCGAGTTTGTCGCTTCATATTTAAGAAAAGGTCGTCTGATTTTGATAGATGGAAGTTTGCGAAATAATTCCTGGACGGACAGAGATGGAAAGCAACGCGTCACCACAGAAATAATAGCAAATAAAGTTCAACCGCTTGATAAAAAAGAGAGCGGAGAAGAAATCAGCGATTCATCCAGTGAGGAAATTCCTCCATCTTTTGATAACGATATTCCGTCAGAAGATGAGGACAATGATGTACCATTTTAATTTCAAAATTGGAGGTTGATTTGAATGGCTTACGATAAAGATAGCGGAAAAAAGGAAAAAGCAGGTTTTAAAAGAAAGGCAAGAAAATGCTATTTTTGTATGAATGACATAAATTACGTTGATTACAAAGATACAAGAACTTTGAAAAAATTTGTCAGTGACAAGGGGAAGATCTTGCCAAGAAGAATCACCGGTACCTGTGCAAAACACCAAAGAATGGTGGCTGAGGCCATAAAGCGCTCGAGAGAAGCGGCGCTCATTCCATACACGAAAGATTAAAGAGGCCGCACGGCCTCTTTGTGTTAAACGCAAGGTGGTGATAAAATGAAAGTCTTACTTTTGCAGGATGTTAAAGCGCTCGGTAGAATGGGCGAGATAGTCGAAGTTAGCGATGGATACGCAAGAAATTATCTTCTCCCGCGCAAATTGGCAACTTTGGCAAATGAGAAGGTTATCGAGCAGGTTAACAAGGAAAAAAAGGCTGAAGAGTTGAGAAAGAAAAAGGCCATGGAAGAGGCTTCAAAAAAAATATCCGAACTCATGAAGACCACAATCGTTGTAAAGGCCAAAGCAGGTGAAGGCAATAAACTTTATGGATCTGTAACGTCTTCAGAAATAGCCGAAAAACTTTCAGAATATTTTGGAGAGCCTTTTGACAAGAAGAATATAGAGTTAGAGCCAATAAAGGAACTTGGGCTTTACGAAGCCAAGGTCAAGTTTGGAAATGGTCTCTCTGGAAAAGTAAAAATCAGGGTTGAAAAAAGTTGAATATAATAATGTATTCCAAGGCACTTTATTCTACATGGATGTACTACTCGCCAGACAGAATGCTTATAGATTGCGGAGAGGGCGCGAGTACTTATTTAGGAAATAAGTCTTTTGCAGTCCAAAGAGTTTTTTTGACGCACGGTCATGCGGATCACATAGCAGGGCTGTGGGGACTTGTGAATACGAGAAACAACGCGATGGGAGACAAAGAAAAATCACTTGAGATATATTACCCAAAGGGAAGCAAGTCGGTAGAAGAGTTTCTCGATTTCATTTTAAAAGTCAACAGCGATTTAAAATATGCACTTATCATAAAGTCGCTCGATGTGGGAGAAGAGGTAATTCTTCACAGAACCGGTGGAGTCAAAAGAGTCATAAGGCCATTCAGAACTCATCATACGGTTAACGAGATCAGTTTTGGTTACAATATATACGAAAGGCGAAAACGTTTGAAAGAAAGATACAGAAATTTGAGTCAGAATGAGATACTCGATCTTGTCAAAAAGTACGGAAGAGAAGAGATAACCGTGGATTACGAGCAAAAAATACTTACTATAAGTGGAGATTCAACACCGATAGCGGTCAAAGATGCTTACGAGACCGATTTGCTTATTCATGAATCGACCTTTTTAAACGGAGATGATAGAAAGGGAAATAATCATTCTTCAATACGAGAGGTTCTCGCTCTGGCCAAAGAAGCGAAGGTTAAATCCGTGATACTCTATCACATTTCGACAAGATACGAAAGAAATATAAAGCGTTATGTAAACAAAGCGATAGAAGAGATCGGAGTTGATTTTCCGGTAATGTATGTTCATCCTTCAAAGATTTTCACTATGAAATGAAAGGATGATGAATATGGTTCTTGTATTCTGGATATTTTTAGGGGCTTTAATGTGCGCTACAGAAATTTTCATTCCCACTTTCTTTCTATTCTGGTTCGGACTGGGGGCTTTTGCGGCCGCCATTACTTCTCTATTTGCCGATCTTATAATCCAAATAGTCGTTTTTATAGCCGTTTCAGCGGTTCTTGTAATATTTACCCGTCCGATAGCGCTTAAAATCCTCCAAAGAAAGGATTCTCCAAGACAGATAAGCATAGATGAGATAATAGGAAAAAGGGCCCTCGTCATAGAACCAATCGATGTTGAAAAGAATACGGGAAAGGTTAAGATAAATGGAGATGTATGGAGGGCAATCACAGTTGACAATTCAAAGGTTATGATAAATGATTATGTTGTAATATTAAGGGTTGAGGGGACCAAATTAGTAGTCAGAAGGGAGGAACAAAAATGATACTCGGTATAATTATAGGAGTTATTATAGCGGCCTTCCTCATAATCGTTGCCATAACGGGTATAAAAATAGTCAGACCATTTCAAAGAGGCTTGATCGAACGGCTTGGAAAATTTTCGAGAGAGGCTCAGGCTGGACTGCATCTTATAATCCCATTCTTCGAAAAGATGACAAAAATAGACATGAGAGAGCATTTCATAAATGTGCCTCCACAGGAAGTTATAACCCGCGATAATGTTGTTGTATCCGTTGACGCTGTTATTTATTATCAGGTCTCCGACGCATTCAAAGTCAATTACAATGTTAAGGCTTTTGAACCTGCAGCAACTATGCTTGCACAGACGAACCTTAGAAATGTCATAGGAGAACTCGAACTTGATCAGACACTGACTTCCCGTGAAATGATAAATGCGAAATTGAGAGACACACTCGATGAAGCGACGGACAAATGGGGAGTAAGAATAACAAGAGTTGAGATAAAGAAAATAGATCCTCCAAAAGACATAACGGAGGCAATGAGCCAGCAGATGAAGGCGGAGAGGACAAAGAGAGCTGCCATTCTCGAGGCCGAAGGTATAAAGCAGTCACAGATTCTTCAGGCCGAAGGTCAGAAGCAATCACAGATTTTGAAAGCCGAAGGAGATGCAACGGCAATCCAAAGAATAGCCGACGCACAAAAATATAAGTTCCAGACGGAGGCAGAAGGCCAGGCGGCAGCCATAAAGATCGTGTTTGATGCCATTCATTCCGGCAATCCGACACCTGATCTTATAACAATAAGATATCTCGAAGCACTTCAGCAGATCGCAAATGGACAGGCTACAAAGATCTTTTTACCATTTGAAACTTCCGGAGTCCTTTCAAGTCTCGGTGCTATGGCAGAAGTATTTAAGAGTACGCCCAAGGAGGGAAGTAGCCAGATTTGAATCTTGTAACCTTATGGGTAAATGCCATTGAAGTTGCACTTATAACCGTTGGAGGGTTCTTACTTGCGTTCTGGTATGTAAGAAATAGAATAATAGAAAAAAAGCAACTTGGCACCTCTTTTGTCAAATACTTTCAGGGGCTTTTTCCCGTCGGCGTGATGTTTTTCGGAATTTACGTCATTCTTTCTTTCAATCACGCGATAGGATCGTTGATCATGGTGCTTGCGACATTTTTTTATATAGTATCGAGTGTGACATATACCGTAGACAAATACGATAGCGTTCACCGTGCAACGATCCTGTCCCTCGGGTATACGCGTCAGGAATATGCGATAAGATATCTTTTCAAAAGTTCTTTAAGCACATGGATAATAGCGACTCTGAATTTTTTTGTCGCGCAATTTGTAGCCCTTGTATTCATACAAATCGTAGCAAATTACAAAGTAAGCTCCTTCGAAAATGATTTACTTTATGCCTCTCTTGTGCTGATGCTGGGAGGCTTCCTTATTTCAATATTCAAAAGTTCAGATATCCTGGAGGTAAAAAGGAAAGAATGAAGAGGTATTTTTTCATCCTTTTGATATTTGGGCAGATGGCCTTTGCTCTGCCAGTATCGATGACGATTTCGAATCAGGAGATCTCGGCCGGATTCGTGGCCACACCGATCGAGATCAATATAGGATATCCGCAATCTTCAATCTCTTTTCAAAAATTTGCAGGCATGAATATAATTGCAGCGGAACCGCTTTTTAATCCTTATATAGATCTCAACATTTACAATTACAGATTTCTTTCCTTTTTTGCCGGTACGAACTTCGAATTTGGCACTCTCCCGCAGGCTTTCAAAAGCGAAAAGATAGAGGAATATGGCAGAATCTTTTTGGATCTTTCGGCTTCTGCCAGTTTAAAAAATTTGTATTTCCTTCTCAGTTATGAAAGACTTGTCTCGAGTGTGGATTTGAATATTCTGAATAATATTTTCTTTATTGCACCGCCCAATCCTTACTATCCGCCAAATGTACTTTACCTTTACACATCTTACGACTTTGACTGGTTTGAAAAAGAGAATGTCATTTTTCGCATCTTCGGGAACGTTAATCTCAATTTCTCAGATGGTTTTATCTTTTCAACACCCTCGATCGAGGTAGGGCTCAAAATTCTTACCAACACTTCTATCCTTAACTGATGAAGGCTCAGTGTTCTTTATCGCAAAGATTCTTATAACTTTCTAAAGGTATACCCGCATTGCATAGAGGACACTCTTCGGGCTTATAAATTTGAGCCTGAATATTCAAAAGAGACACTACCTGCAATCCTTCTATTTTATCCAGATGGCCGATCTTTACGATGGACGCAATACCTATGGCTGAACTATCAAAATCATCAAGCGCTTTTAAGATATCATGAATGATCTTACCATCTCTTACAACGTCTTCGACTATAAGAATATTTTTAAACATTTTCGGATTCATGCAATGCGTGAAAGAAAGATGGCCGCCATCTTCCTCAAGGTAAATAAATGGAATATCCATATTTCTTGCCATTTCGTATCCTATTATCATTCCATTTCTTGTTGCGGATATAACGCAATCCGGCGCAAATCTCTGCGATCTTAAAGCAAGCTCAGTGCCTATCTCCTTTACTCTCCATGTGTACTGAAGAATTTTCCCGCATTCAACATAGGTATCTGAATGTTCATGCGACCTCAATTCAAAATGTCCTTTAAAGATGGCATTTGATTCGGTTAAAATGGCTTTCACGTCTATCAAAATAATCGCCCCTTTCAGTTGCGCGATATGATGTTTATGACAGCCTCTAAAGCGTCATTGGTTGCAGCGCGTCTTACATCATCCCGGCTTCCTCCATATATTTTCTTCCAATTTCTTTTAGAATTTTTTGACGAAAATCCAAACCACACCGTTCCGATTGGCTGATTTTCAACTGTCGACGGACCTGCAACTCCGGTTGTTGCAATGCCTATGTCTGTACCAAAAAGGCGCCTTACGCCGTCCGCCATTTCAGATACGCATTCTTCGGATATAACACCCTTTTCTTTTATGGTTTTTTCGCTGACGCCAAGTACTTTTATTTTGGATTCAGAAGCGTACGCAACCACTCCACCCGCAAAAACAGATGAAACGCCTGAGACATTCACAAGTCTGTCTGAGATCATGCCACCCGTCACGGATTCGGCAACGGAGATCGTCATATTTCTTTCGCTTAAAATTCTGTAAACGACATGCTCCAAACTTTCATCCGATCCGATGACCTCTTTTGGGAACCTTTCGAGTACACGCTTTTTTAGATCTTCGAGCATTTTGATCGATTCATTTTCGTCCTTTCCTTTCGCCGTCATAGAAATTTCTATCCATCCCTTTTTCAAAAAGGTCGAGATCGTTGGGTTTGAAGAGCGTGCCAAATCATGAATTCTGTCTTCAACTTCTGATTCTCTCATTCCAACGATCTTTATGACATCATTTTTTGTGTATCCACTTCCAAATTTTTTCAAAAAATCTTCAAGGCCATTTCTTATTATCGATCTTATCTCATCTGGAGGCCCCGGAAGGAGAATAAGGTATTTTTCATTGGCCTTGATTATTATGCCGGGGGCAACGCCTGCCGTATTTTCGATCATGGACGATCCGCGTGGAACAGAGGCAAAAGATTGGGCTATCCTCTCGGGCACCTTCTGGTTCAAAAGGTATTCATAGAGTTTTTGATCTATCTCGAGTGGAATACCGGTTGCAATGGACGCGGCCTGTTTTGATAGATCGCTTCCTGTTCCACCAAGACCTCCCGTCGATAAAACGATCTCAGCCCTTTGAAGGGCTTCTTTGTAAGACTGCGCTATCCTTTCAACATTATCCCCAACAGTTGTGTATCTGTATATGTCTATTCCGCATCTTGCAAGCAACTCGCAAAGGATTTTAGCATCCTCATTGCAGTTTTTCCCAAGTAGAAGTTCTGTTCCAGTCGATACTATCTCGGCTTTCATAAAAGGCCCATTCCCTTCGCCCTGAAAAAAGCCGCTATGGTCTTAGAATCGGTGATTTCATTTTTCATTATCATTTCTTCAACCTCTTCTACTTTGAAATACTTTATTTCAATGAATTCGTCTTCATCAAGATGCTTATTACCATTCGAAATCCCAGAGGCAAAGTAAAGATGTATCTTCTCATCTGAAAAACCGGGCGTTGTGTATATATAGCCTAATTTTTGCCATTTTAAGGCACTAATACCGGTTTCCTCAAGAAGTTCCCTTTTTGCGCATTCAAAAGGGTCCTCATCTTTATCGAGTTTTCCTGCGGGTATTTCCCATAGAATTTCTCTTATCGGATATCTAAACTGCCTTTCAAGCACTATTCGTCCATCGTCTAAAAGTACAATCACCGCAGACGCTCCGGGATGTCTTACGACCTCTCTGAAAGATTTATGACCATTTGGCAGTTCGACTTCATCGACGTAAAGTTTGAGAATCTTTCCCTCAAATTTTTTTGAAGAATTCAAAACTTTTTCAGATAAATTCATGCTGTCCTCCTTTAGAAAGGTTCTATCAGACAAAGAGAAAAGTAAGGGGTGCTCTTATCAAAGAATATGTTGGCTATTAAATAATCAACGAAATGATACTGACCGCTGGAAAAAAAGTACCACACGTTGAAAGCGTATCTGAAATTACTCGCATTGATATCGCGCATGACAGAAGCGCCAAATCTCCAGGGTCCAAAGTAATACTGGCCATAGAGACCAGCAGAAACGGTTGCCTGATTTGTTATGACGGCGCCAAGGACAGGACCTATTCTGAAGCCCTCATTGAGATTATTTCTTCCGAGTATAGGTATGTATGCCTTCACATCGTAAAGGATCGACTGAGAGGTGGAAGCCGGAGTAAAGATGTTAAGACTCAACTCATCGTTGAAATGGTTCATTGCCCCAAGATTTATGACCCAGTTTCTCGAAGGATCGTATCCTATACCGAAGATATAATTCATGGCATAAGCGGAAAGCGGTATGGAGAGGACAAAAAAGATTATAAAAACATTTCTTGACATATTCTTCACCTTCTTCATGGTAAAATTTCAAGTAGTCAATAACTATTTTATCATTTAACTCTTAACTGGAGATGAAGATGAGTCTCAAGCGTAGAATTGGTTCTTTGATCCATTCAAGGCAAAATATGTCCCAGGCAATACTTTTGATAACCATCCTGACACTCGTCTCGAAGACCATGGGCTTTGTAAGAGACATATTTATAGCGTATTTTTTTGGAACGGGAAGTGTCATGGATGCCTATCTTGCATCTCAGAGCCCCCTTGGCCTTATAAATGGGATAATAACAGGAACGATCGTAGCGGCCTTCATTCCGCTCTTTGTAAGGGTTATAAAGAGCAAAAATGAAGAAGAAGCCAAACATTTTTCGGCCACGATCTTTTACTCAACAACGTTAATGCTTGCCGCGGCTGTTGTTCTTATTGCCATCTTCGCACCTGAAGTAACACATCTGTTCTTTCCGGGTTTTGGAAAGGCAGATCATGATATGACCGTCAACTTCATAAGATGGATGAGTTTTGCTACCGTAATCGGTGCCATGCTAAGTTTTGTCAACGGGCTTTTACAAAGCGAGAAAAAATTTCTCGCATATCCCCTTGTTGGACTCAGTTTTGATTTTATAGTCATAGGAACACTTTTTGCAACAAAGCACCTCGGAGCGGTTTCTCTCGCTCTCGCATGGACACTGCCACCGACCTTTATCTTCATCGTCCTCGGTTTTGCAGAAAGGAAATATCTCAATCCATTTAAGATAAAAAGAAAGATCCCGGAGACAAGAGATCTCTATAAGATGATATGGCCCCTGTTTTTCTCAAGCGCTTTGGGAATGTTAAACACAATAGTGGACAGAACATTTGCATCCACACTCGAGTCAGGCGCTATAAGTTCTCTTTCTTACGCAAATAGAATAACAAGCGCGGCCAATGGGGTACTTGGCACTCCCGTAACACAGGTTACATACCCTTCCGTCGCATCGAGGGCCGCCGAAAACGACATAAGAGGACTCACGATAACAACCAAAAGGGCTATGAAATTGCTTGCCTTCTTTTTGATTCCTGTCACATTTGCACTCTTCCCTCTTGCCAAACAGGTAATAACTCTTATCTTCCAGCATGGAAATTTCACGGTCGAATCAACGATGTTGACCTATCCGCCTCTTATCGCATTTTCTCTTTCTCTTTTTACATCTTCGCTTGGAGCGGTCCTTGTGCAGATCTACTATTCTTTTAAAAATACCAGAACTCCGATGATCTTTGGAATGATAGGGCTTGGGATAAACATAGGACTTAACTTTCTCTTTATATCACATCTCAAACAAACAGGACTTGCGCTATCGACTTCGATATCTTCGATATATTTTGTGATCGTAATGCTAATTTCACTAAGAGTAAAATTCAAAGTTTGGTTTTTCGACCTTTATTACTTCATAAAAGTCATAATTGCCTCGATATTAATGGACGCCGTTATATATCTTATTCTTTTCTTGTTGAGAGGAAAAATAAGGGACTTTGCGGCTATTTTTGCCGGAATAGCAGTCTACTTTTTGATTTCATGGTTGATCAAAACGCTACCAAATCGTTTCTGGAGATTCCTTAAGTTCAAAAAATCTCCGGAAGAAAATGAAAAATTATGAAAAATTCCTTATGACAACCTCTTCAATCGCACCGCGGCCGTCACTTTTTGAATTTATTCGCCTCGTCGCCTTTACAAAACGAATATCGTATCCTTTGTAAAGCGATCTTATGAAATCCGTGTTTGAATTGCTTAACATCACAAAAGCACCTATCCTGTCTAATTCTCTAAAGAATTCTGAAAGCCTTATTTGATCTCTTTCAACAAAAGTTCCGGAATACGATGTAAAATTTGAAGTCTTTGAAAGAGGATGGTACGGAGGATCCATGTAGATAAAATCCCCTGCTTTCGCATATTGAAGCGCTATTGTGAAATCTCCAGAGATGATTTTCGCATTTTTAAGTGCAAGACTTACACATCTTATATTCTCTTCATCGAAGAGACGCACATTCTTGTTCCTTCCAAACGGAACGTTGAATACCCCTTTTTTATTCGTTCTCCAAAGCCCGTTGTACGAGGTTTTGTTAAGATAAAGAAAGCGAGAGGCGCGCTCTAACGAACTCAACTTCGAAGGATCGAGATCACGCATTTTGTAGTAATAATCACTTTGGTTTTTGTGAACCTTTAAACTTTCTATGAGATTTTCAACCTCATCTCTTACGGTAATATAAAAATTTATAAGTTCGGTATTTAAATCTATCAATACGGCATCTGCGGGCAAAAGATGAAAAAACAGCGCCCCTCCACCTACAAAAGGCTCTATATACGTTGAAAATTTTGCCGGCAAAAGTTTGTCAAGTTGATCGAGTAACTGAGTTTTCCCTCCAGCCCATTTGATCGGCGATCTCAATTTCAATTTCGAACACCCCCTTTTTTTAAGTATACCAGACAAGGTATTGACAATATTGGACCTTTATTGTATACTTTTAAGTGAAAAAAATCACTTTAAGGAGGTATATATGTTTATAGATTACGTGACGATTCAACTTATAGCAGCGGCATCTGGCTTACTTTTTGCTGGTATTTATATACTGAAATATAGAAGTGGAAAATCTAATTCTTCATGGATTTACGGATTCTGGATGATAGGATTTATCCTGCTTGTAACCGGCCTTGATATGATCTTCACATGGCCTTTGCCCGGATCTTACAATATAATCTTTGGAGAACCTTCTGTATGGTTTGGAGCGCTTCTCATATCTATAGGCGTGGCAATAAAAAGCAATTCGGATCTTCTTCCCTTAGCACTTCTGTCTTCTGCGGGCGGTCTGATAAATATCGTTATATCCGTCGACATATTGATCTACAGTATGACACAAAGTCCAATTATAGCCTTTGGAGGATTTATAACATCTGGACTTGGTGCGTTAATGGCGCCATTGGGGCTTAAATCTAAAAGTATCAGATGGATCATATTCATATTACTTGTCCTCTCAGCCATTGCCTTTGCTGTAACAGGATACGGAGCCTATTACCAACATGCCTCCGATTTTGCACATTACCTTCCTCCAACGATGAAAGGTACCAAATGATGTGCTAAAATTGTACAAAAAAGTGGAGAGGTGAATTATGGATTTAGGGCTAAGCGGAAAGGTGGCATTCGTTGGAGGAGGATCAAAAGGAATAGGAAGGGCAGTGGCCGAAGAATTTGCTCGAGAGGGTGCTGTAGTTCATATTGTCTCGCGCCACAATGCCGAGGAGGTTGCAAAAGAAATCTCGTCTAGATATAGCTCGAAGGTTAAAGGCCACACTGGGGATCTTTCGATCGGAGAAGATATAAAACGTATCCATAAAGAGATTGGAAATGTGGATATACTCTTTATAAACACGGGTGGACCGAAACCGGGGGATCTCGAAGATCTTACGGACGAGGACTGGCATAAAGCGTACGATCTTACGATGATGAGCGCGGTAAGATTGATAAATGCGTTTTTGCCCGGAATGATCTCCAGAGGATGGGGGCGCGTTATCGCATCGACCTCTGTCTCTGTTTATGAGCCTATTCCGCGCCTTCTACTCTCAAATTCGATAAGGATGGCCGTCGTAGGTCTGATAAGAAGTCTCTCGTCAGAGCACGCCGCGAAAGGCATCACATTCAACTGCATAGCGCCAGGGTATACGCTTACAGAAAGAATAAAAACGCTTTTTGAGGATACGGCCAAAAAGAAAGGGATAACCTTTGAAGAGGCGAGCAAAGATATAGCCGAAAAGACAGATATAAAAAGGCTTGCAAAGCCGGAAGAGATAGCGGCAATAGTTGCCTTTCTCGCATCCGATCGCGCCTCCTATATAACTGGCACCACGATAAGGGTTGATGGAGGTTACGTTGCCTCAACCTTGTGAATTTCAAAAAAGATTCCGATACCATCTAATTCCTCTCTAAGAGGGGAGTTTTCTCTTATTACAATGACGCCATCCTGCGTTCTTTTAATGAGATTTAACAAAGCATCAACGAATTTTTGAGAAACGATCTCTACGTATCCTATCTCGTCTATGAAAAGCACCTTACCTGTGGTATCGACGGTATTGAGAAGCATTGCAAGATCGTCGAGAGTTTCTTTTATTCCAACCATCTTTCCATCTCTAAAGGCTATTTTGTATCTTGGTCCATTCATAAACTCGAGGTAGAGTGAATTTTTGGAATCATCAAAATAAGATCTGAAGCCTATGATCTCCCTTTGAGAGAGATTGATAACATAATTTGCCAGCGTACTTTTTCCGCTTCCTATTTTTCCAGTTATCTTTAATATCATTTCACCCTCCAAAATTTGGATATCGATGCATCTTAACAATTCAAAATTTAGACGATTATATATTACCATTTTTTCTAAAGTGCCTAAAAATATGGAAAAATGATCTTGGCACGAATATTGCTAATAAATTTTTGGATTAAGAAAGGAGAATTCAAGAATGAGAAGAGTTGTTGTCACCGGTATGGGAATAATAGCCGCAAGCGGAAATGGAAAAGAAGAATTCTTCAATGGAATGCTTTCCGGAAAGAGCTTTGTCGGAAGGATAAGTAGTTTTGATCCGTCAGAATTCAAGTCTCAGGTCGCCGCCGAAATCAAAAATTTTGATCCTGCAAAATACATGGAACCAAAGGAAGTAAGGCATCATGATAGGTATACCCAACTTGGCCTTGCGGCCGCAAAGGAAGCCGTTGAAGATGCCGGACTTTCAAAAGCACTTCTTGAAAAGGCTGGAGTTATAGTAGCCTCTGGAATTGGCGGCATAAAATCTTTAGAAACGGAACTCGAAGTGATGATTTCAAAGGGACCTTCGAGAGTAAGTCCTTTTCTTGTTCCGATGATGATCGCAGACACGCTCTCCGGAACGATTGCAACGGAATACGGAGCAAAGGGCCCAAATTTTGGTACGGTTAGCGCGTGCGCATCGGGTGCTCATGCAATCGCCGTGGCCTATGACATGATAAAACACGGAATTGTCGATACGATAATAACTGGAGGTTCCGAGGCTGCAATATGCAGAATATCGATAGCGGGCTTTGGAAATATGAAAGCACTTTCAACAAGAAATAACGATCCCGAACATGCTTCGAGACCTTTTGATAGAGAAAGAGACGGCTTCGTAATGGGAGAAGGAGCCGGAATAATGGTTCTTGAATCTTTGGAATCGGCGCAAAAACGCGGAGCAAAGATTTACGCCGAAATTAAGGGATACGGTATGAGCGACGATGCTTATCACATGGTCCAGCCAGATCCTGAAGGTTCTGGTGCTTACGCAGCCATGAAGATGGCAATAGAAAGTTCAAAAGTCAAGATAGAAGACATCAATTACGTCAATGCCCATGCTACTTCAACACCGGTTGGAGATGTGGCGGAGGCAAACGCGATAAAGCGCATCTTTGGAGGGTACTCGGACAAGATCTTTGTCAGTTCCAATAAAGGCGCGATAGGCCATACTCTTGGGGCAGCCGGAGCGATAGAGTTCATAGCGTCTGTACTCGGAATGAAAGAATCTGTTATCTTTCCAACCGTGAATCTCGAAGATCTCGATCCCCAGATAACCTTAAATTGCGTGCCGGGCAAGCCTTTAAACGTGAAGATCAAGAATTTTATCTCCAATTCCTTTGGTTTTGGTGGACATAACGTATCTTTGATTGCGGGAGAGGTTGAATGAAGATACTTGTTGACGATTCTGTTGATGTGGAAGGTATTGAAAAGATACCATTGTACATAGACTGGAAGGGAAGAAAGATAAGAGTTTCAGACATAGATCGCCCTTCTTATTTCGCGCTTAACAAAAAAAGCGTGATAAGTCTTCCGACGTACGATGAAATCAACAGAATCGTCTCAAGGTATATCCCTGTTACGGTACTTTTGCCTTCAAGATCCTTTAGCTTTTTGAAGGATGAACTGAACTTTTTATCCTCCCTTTCCGAAGGTATAACTTTAATAGAAGAAAGAATGGATTCAGTTGCGCTTTCCCTTTTTCTAAACAGCGGAAAGCCGCTGAGTGAAGATAAAAAATTTGCACAGAGGGCGACTACTTATTTGTTGTTTTCAGATCTTTCATTTTTGAGAAAAAATGATGTCATCTCCGAAAAGAAAGAATCAGTCATTCTTACAAAGATGATAAATGTCGTCAAATTGGGATTTGGAAGAACGATCGTAAAAAGCATGTGGAGTCTAAAAAGCGCCGTTTCTATGATAATGACAGATATAAAGGGAACTCCGTCGATGATTGCCTTCAGGTACAGTGGCAAGAAAAAGATCGTGGATTCAATAGTAAAAGAATTTTCGGAGAAATTCAATTCAAATATCTCAACAGGCTGGATGAATCCAGTACTGGCTTCACTTTACGGCCATGATACTCTTACAATAACCGTGATTTTGGAGGACAACAATGGACAAAATAACTGATATTCTTCCACACCGCTACCCATTTTTGATGGTAGACGGGATTATTTCAAAGAGTGAAAAAGAGATCGTTGCATTCAAAAATGTCAGTTACAATGAACCACAGTTTCAAGGCCATTTTCCGGATAATCCGATCATGCCCGGAGTTCTAATACTTGAAGGTATGGCACAAACTGCCGGACTTATAACTTTGGTACCGGGGAAGACCCCGCTCTTTGTGGGGGCTGACAAGGTCAGGTTCAGAAGACCTGTAAGGCCTGGAGATAGACTGGTTTATGAAGTTAAAATAGTTGGCGAACATCTTGGAATGATAAGCGCAGAAGGTGTTGCAAAGGTCGATGATAAGATCTGCGCAACAGCGACTTTACTTTTAGGGATGGAAAAATGATCTTTTCAAAGATTCTTGGCGTTGGAGGATATCTTCCGCAAACTGTGGTAGAAAATGAAGAAATAGAGAAACTTTTAGGGGTAAATGACTGGATCTTTGAAAGAACAGGCATAAAAAGAAGACATATAACGGATGAGAGTGCCGTTGAAATGGCAGTAAAGGCTTTAAAGGATGCCTTTAAAAATGCCGACTCTGAAGATTTTGAGTATCTTATAGTCGCATCGAATACGCCGGACACGCTTATCCCCGGCATGTCAGGCCAGATCCAGAGGTTCTTTGACAGAAAAATAGGTGGAATAGACATTCAGGCTGGATGTTCTGGATTCATCCAGGCGATGGAAATAGCTGATTCCATGATAAGATCCGGAAGTTTTTCAAAAATAGCCATAGTTGGCACGGAAAGACTGTCAAGGATTATAGATTTCAAGGACAAATCTGTCGGTCCACTCTTTGGAGATGGAGCTGGCGCCGTGATAATGGGAAGATCCGATAAACCAGGAATAATCGCAAATTATTCCAGAGTTCAGGGAGAAGGATACGAATCTATAGTTCAACAGTACGGCAAAAATTTAGAAATGGATGGCAAGGCTGTTTTCAGATTCGCAATTGATGCGATAGTCGAGGCAATAAACATGGTTTTACAAAAAGCAAATATGAACGTAGAGGATATAGACCTTTTTGTGCCTCACCAATCGAATTTGAGAATAATTTCAAAGGTTGCCGAAAAACTTCAAATACCTATAGAAAAATTTCAGATTTCAATAGAAGATCACGCAAATACGGCTGCTGCATCCGTGCCCCTGGCAATAAAAGATGCCATGGATTCCGGCAAAATAAAAGAATCAAGCGTTGTTTTGACGGTAGGCTATGGTGCAGGACTTGGAATAGCTTCAAATATATTTAAATTATGAACAGGAGGTAAGTAGATGTTTTCGAGAGTGTGCGAGATATTAGGCATAGAATATCCGATAATTCAGGGAGGAATGGCCCAGGTGGCCACCGCCAAACTCGCCGCTGCCGTCTCTGAAGCGGGAGGGTTTGGAATAATAGCGGCTGGTGGAAGAGATCCTGAATGGTTGAGAAGTGAAATAAGAAGGGCAAAAGAACTTACAAATAAGCCCTTTGGGGTTAACGTTATAGTCTACGAAAAGATGGCGGATGATCTTGTGAACGTTATCATCGAAGAAGGCGTAACGGCCGTAACTTTTGGTGCGGGTAATCCATCAAAGTACATTGAACCTCTAAAATCTCATGGGATAAAGGTCATACCCGTTGTGGCATCGGAGGCTTTTGCCAAAAGGCTCGAATCCTACGGTGTTGATATGGTAATAGCAGAAGGGATGGAATCGGGCGGCCATATTGGAGAGGTAACAACAATGGTGCTTGTGCCGGCAGTTGTTGAGGCCGTCGAGATCCCCGTTATAGCGGCGGGGGGGATTGCGCGTGGAAGCCAGATAGCCGCTGCCTTTGCGCTCGGTGCCGAAGGCGTTCAGATTGGAACGAGATTCGTCGCAACACAGGAATGCGAAGTCCATATAAATTACAAAGAAAAAATTCTCAAAGCCTCAACGCGCGACACGCTTGTAACGGGAAGAGTTACGGGTCATCCGGTAAGGGCATTGAGAAATCCACTTACGAATGCGCTTTTGAAGATAGACGAAAGGGGCGGAAGGCCGGAAGAGATTGAACAACTCGGAAGAGGCGCTCTGAGAGCCGCCGTTAACGGTGATTTAGACAAAGGCTCATTCATGGCCGGTCAGTCTGCAGGACTTGTAGACGATATTCCAACTGTTAAAGAACTCATGAAAAAATTGTGGGATGAAACACTTGAAACAATAGATGCTTTTCGTTCTATAGATGTGGAGGTGAAATGATGAACGCTTTGATCTTTCCAGGACAGGGATCACAAAAATTGAATATGATGAAAGATTTCTACGATGAATATCCTCAGGCAAGGGAAGTTATGAATAGGGCATGCGACGTGCTCGGATTCGATTTAAAAGGCCTTATTTTTGGAAATGATGAGCATGAACTCACAAAGACCTACAACGCCCAGCCCGCGCTTCTTACAACCTCGATGATGGTCTTCGAAGTTATAAAATCGAAGGGCATAAATTTTAACGTTGTCGCAGGACATAGCCTCGGAGAATATTCGGCACTTGTGGCGGCCGGAGTACTTTCTTTCGAAGATGCGCTGAGGGCCGTGAGATTGCGCGGTGAATTGATGGAAAACGCTGTACCGAGCGGAGCGGGATCGATGATGGCAATTCTTGGACTTTCTCCGGAGAAGATCGAGGAGATAGTTAGCAATCTGAGTGGCGTCTATATAGCAAATTATAATTCACCGCTACAAACCGTTGTAAGCGGCGAAGTAACTGCCCTCTTGAGTGCCGTTGATATTTTCAAAAATGCCGGTGCAAAACGTGTCGTTCAGCTCAACGTCTCGGGACCATTCCATTCACCGCTAATGGCACCTGCAAAGGAAAAACTTTCTGAATTCATAAACAAAATTGAATTTAGAAGGCCGAATGTACCAGTTGTATTCAATGTTACAGGCAAGGTTGCCGGTACCCTTGAAGAGATGAGGATGAATTTGATAAATCAACTCACGTCGCCTGTTAGGTGGACAGAAAGCGTAAAAACAATGGATGAGATGTGCGTGAACAAATACATAGAGGTTGGATCTGGAAATGTGCTTTGCGGCCTCGTAAAGAAAATAGTCAACGCAGAAGTTTACTCAACAGATTCAATCGATGAACTGGATAAACTGGAAGGAGTGGTAAAGAATGCCGAAATTGCAGAGTTCTGAAGTTTTGGACGAGGTGAAAAAAGCCATAGCGAATCATCTCGGAGTAAGTCTTGATTCAATAAAGGAGAATTCCAAACTCGTAGACGATCTGGGAGCAGATTCACTTGACCTCGTTGAATTGACGATGGATCTGGAAGAGAAATTTGGAATAAAGATTCCCGACGAAGATATTTCCAAATTGACAGATGTAAAGAGCGTCGTTGATTACATCGTTTCAAAGCAATAAGCAAGATCAATATTTAACGCAAGACTTCGTGTTTTTCACGAAGTCTTTCTAATTTACAAGAAAAGTAGTATCATTGATATGACAGAATTGAAAGAAGGCCCTAAATGGATCATTACGTAATAACCATAAGTCATATGATAGGATGCGGTGGGGCCGAAGTTGGAGAGAAACTCTCAAAAGCCCTGTCCATACCTTTTGTTGACAGAGAGATTTTGAAAAAAGTCGCAGATTATCTTAATATCTCGGAATCAGACCTTAAAGAAAGAGAAGAAAAATTGGTTTCTTTTTGGGAACAGTTCTTCATATCCGGACCAATGGGGACTCTGACTGTAACGGGCGGTCAAAAATACCTTCCAAGCGATAGGGAACTATTTGATCTCGAATCTAAATTCATAAAAGAAATAGCGCAAAAAGGGTCTGCCATCTTTCTTGGTAGGGGTGCTATTTACATATTGCGTGACTTTCCGAAAAAATTTAGCATCTTTGTTTATGCAGATATGGAAGACAGAATAAAAAGGGTCTGCCAACTTTACAGCATCTCAAGAAAAGAAGCCATCGATATGATAAACCAGAATGATCGTGACAGAGAGAGTTACATGAAGACCTTCGTAAAAATTCCGTGGCTTGATCTTAGAACTTACGATCTTTGCATAAACACATCCAGTGTCGGTTTTGACAATGCTGTCAAATATGTGATCGATGGAATGAATCACAAATTTAAAGAAAAATAAAAAGAGAGCTTTTACGCTCTCTTATTCTTGATCAAAAATGGATGAAGACTTTTCCATTATTTTTTTAGTGCTTTCATAAAGTTCCTTGTATATCTCATAATATTTCCCGTAAACTTCCATATTCTTTTCTTCAGGTTCTATTTCCTTTCGGAATTTTACCCACTCTTTTATTCTTTCAGGCTTATCTATTACCTTCGTTCCGAGTCCTGCGAGGAAGGCATCTCCAAATGGGGCCTCCACATCATTTGCAAGTCTTTTCATAGAAAAGCCCGTAACATCCGCAAAGATCTTAATCCAGTATTCAGATTTTGCAACGCCTCCGACGATCCAGCAATCATGATTCAATTTTATTCCGGATTTTATGGCAACTTCCATGTTATGTTTTAGAGAATATGCTGCCGCCTCCAACATAGCCTTATAAACATGTGATCTTGTGTGGTACAAACTTAACCCAAATACAATGCCTCTTGCGTCCGGATCCCATATTGGCGATCTTTCTCCCATAAAGTATGGTAACACGATCACGCCATCGCTTCCTGCTGGAATATTTTTTGTCTCTAATTCGAGCAAAGTGTAAGATGGAATGCCTGTCTTTTCGCTTACCTCTTTTTCGTACTTTCCAAAATTGTCTCTAAACCATCTTGCAAGTTCGCCGGAAGTCGCTCCTCCACCGAAAGTGTAGATCAATTTATCATCATAAACAACGTAAGGATAACTCACAAGTTCCGGAGTTAGATACTTTCCATCGTGGACAGTTCCCCAGCACATCGAGGTTCCTGCCATCGCTACATGTTCTCCTTCGAATAAAGCGCCCGCGCTTAACTGTGCAACCGGCGCATCTATTCCTCCAGCAATAACTGGCGTTCCCTCCATCAAGCCTGTCAAATCGGCGTATTGTTTGTTCAAATATCCCATTACATCGGAAGATTTGAAAATTCTCTGGGGCAATTTTTGTATATCTATGCCGAGAATCTTGCCCATCTCTTCTGACCATGTCTTCTTTCGTATATCAAAAATTCCTCCGATATTTCCGGCAGAAGTGTAATCAGTCCCGAGAGTTGAGGTCATTTGGTATATCACAAAATCCTTTGGCGTTACAAACTGGTATGTTCTTTTCCAAACATCAGGAAGGTTGTCTCTTATCCACATTATCTTCGTAAATCCAAAGTAAGAATCAACATAATTTCCTGTTATCCCAAAGATTTTATCTTTTGGTACATTATCTTTAACCCACTTTGTCTCCTTTTTTGCACGCCTGTCCATCCATATAAGACATGGATAAAGAGGCTCGACGTTTTTGTCTACGGGTATTCCAGAGCCACCGTAAAGGCCACTTATGGCGATCCCGGCTACCTCTTTTGGAGAAATATTTGCCTTAGAAAATGATTCTTTTACCGTTTCTATAACTGCCTTTACCCACACACCGGGCCATTGTTCGGCCCATGACGGGCGCGGGGTTATAACTTTGTATTCTCGAAAACTTTCTGATATCAACTTTCCCTTTTCATCAACGACTATTGTCTTGGTTCCCTGAGTTCCTATGTCCGTTCCCATTAAATACATTATCTTCACCTCTGTCCGTAATGTGTTTGGTGATAATCGTAAAGCCTCTGAACTTCTTTATTATCTAAAGGCTCGGGCTTTCCCATTGTCCTTGCAAAATACGCGGTCTTTGCAACTTCTTCCAAGAAGATAGCCTCTCGTAGAGTACTTTTGAGATCTCTTCCAAAGACAAGCACACCATGCTTTGCAAGCAAGACGGCTCCCGCTTTATTTGCCACCTTTAAAGCTGCCTTTCCTATAGCCTCAGATCCGACCGGTGCGTATTCTGAAACTGGAATCTCGATTCCGAAAACATCGGCATGGGCTGTGCTGTAGACCGGCAAAGGTTCATTTAAAATCGCAAACGCAGACGCGTATGGAGAGTGAGTATGAATTATGCAGCCGATATCTGGCCTGTTTTTGTAAATGTAAAGATGGGTTGCAGTATCAACAGATGGCTTTAACTTCCCATCTATAATTTTTCCATCTAAATCGACGACAATGAAATCTTCCGGCCTTAACTCATCGTAAGGAACACCAGATGGTTTTATGACGACATGATCTCCGATTCTTACACTTATGTTTCCGCTTGTGTACATCACAAGGCCGTAATTTTCAAGATTGATGTGAGCACTGTGAAGCATTCTTTTGATATCTTCGTACATTTAATCACCTCTATCAATATTTTACCGCACCATAACATCAAATCCGATATCCTCTGCCAACCTCAAAATCGTATATCTTTTTCTGATCTCTTTGGCATTTTTGATCGTTTCATCTAAATCCATACTAATATTAATATCTTGTAAAGTTGTAGGGGCACCGACTGATTTTAATAAATTTTTTATCTGGTAAGATTCGGGGACATTTTCATAAACCCATTTTTTCAAATAATCCCAGTTTGCGATTATGTTTTTTTGCCTTTTCTCTCTTTCGTACTTATTAAAATAAAATTCTCCAATCTCTTCAAAGATCTCATCTGAGATCGGTCCGTAAACATGTTTTATCCTTTCTAAGTATTCCTGACGTGATTCAAATTTTGCTTTAGCGATCATCTTTTGAACCTCATTACGATCCAATGAAAAGACCTTATGGTAAATCTCGGTAGCGATTACCTCCGCAACGCCAACAGAACTTCCGTGAAAGGGTGGAATTTGTCCGTTCATAAGGGCCTTTATTTCGATGTAGTGAGCGATGTGATGCTCCGCTCCAGATGCCGGTCTTGAATTGCCGACTTTCAGCATGGCTATTCCGGAAAGTACAAGCGCATTCATAACATTTTTGACAGCCGATTTGTCTCTTGACTTGATCTTGTCAACATTCTGAACACATCTTTCGATGGAATTTCTGACTATATTTGCGATATCTTCCGAAAAGTTTTCTCCGTTCACTACACTGCTTACCATCCAGTCCGCAAGGGAGGTATACTTCCCGATGATATCTCCAAAACCAGAAGTTATCATATCGTAAGGCGCGCAAGATAGCACATTGAGATCTCCAATTACAAACTGCGGATAAACAGCGTTGTATGTCCGCTTGAATCCATTCACAATCAAAGGAGAAACTGACGATGTGTACCCATCCATCGATGGAGCCGTCGCGACGATTCCGTAAGGTATCTTCGTTTTGAAACTTACAAATCTTGTCAGATCATTTATCGTGCCCGACCCGATGGCACACAAGAACTCGCTTTGAGAGTCCATTCTTAAAATTATCTCGCCGAGCGATCTTTCATCCGGAATAAGATGAAACTTATCGAATTTGCAAAGCGTGACATCAAAATCTTTCAAATATTCTATAACTTCTTTTCCTGCGGCCTTGTAAGTATTTTGATCGCAGACGACGGTTACATTTTTCCTTACGCCTAAATCTTTAAGGACGTAAGGCACATCTTTCAAAATATTTTCATCAATTAAAATATATTTTATCGGACTTATTGAAATTCCTTCGAATAATTCCGACACTCCTTATACAACTCCCTTTTTCAGCAGAATATTCGCGTACAGTGCCCTTTCTCCACTTGCAACAATTGCATAACTCTTGGCTGCCACATCATAAAATTCAAGTCTCGGCATTTTCTTTATTCTGAATGATCAGACGCTACCGGCAATAAATCATTCAAATATTCTTTCGATTTTTATTACATTCCAGGAAAATTTAGGTATCAGCAGAGAAAACTTTCCGTCTTTTACGATCATGTCTTTAATTTTTTGGGTTTGTGGAACAACGTTGTCAGGGTTATTTTCAGTGTTTGATGCTTTCGGATCATCATTTTGCATGATTATGTGTTCTGCAATTTTGTATTTGCCATCAAATCCGCGAAGATCTCCTTCAAGCAAAAGATCATTTTTTTGGTCTCTGTTAACGGCAAAGATCGTTATATTTCCGCTTTCTTCTTCAAAAACGGCAGTTGAATCGAGTACCGGAACATCTGAGAAATCTTTCGAATCGTACTTCGGAGAGTCGACGATCGCGTTAAGTACAGTGCCTCTTCCATAATTCGATGCATGTTTGAACGGATAAAATATCGTCTGTTTCCATGATTTACCGCCCTTTACCGTCATTATCGGGGCTATGACGTTGACAAGTTGGGCAAGAGCGGCTATTTTGATCCTGTCGGCATGGCGCAACAAAGTTATGAGCATGGATCCGACAAGAAGCGCGTCTTCAAAGTCGTATATATCCTCGAGCAAATGAGGTGCAACAGACCAGGGCTCGACCTTTTTGTCTTCTTCGTGAGAATGGAACCATACATTCCATTCATCAAAAGAGAGGTTTATCGTTTTTGAACTGTGTTTTTTACCTTTCACGTAATCGCATGTCGATATAACTGACCTTATGAAATTTTCCATATCCAAAGATTTCGCGACAAAATTAGGCGTATCGTTTTCCTGATTCCCGTAATAAGCATGCAATGACACGTAATCAATATTTTCATAGGCAAGATCGAGCACTGTCGATTCCCATTCTCCAAATGTAGGTATATGCCATCCAGAACTTCCCGCGGCGACAACCTCTATCGACGGATCAACCCATTTCATGACTTTGGCCGCTTCATTTGCAATTCGACCGTATTCGTAAGCCGTCTTATGACCTATTTGCCATGGCCCGTCCATTTCATTTCCAAGGCACCATACTTTTATATTATGCGGTTGTTGATATCCATGCGATCTTCTTAAATCGCTCCAGTAACTGCCGGACGGATGATTACAGTATTCGACTATATTTCTTGCATCATCTATGCCCCGGGTCCCAAGGTTTATGGACAACATGACTTCGGAATTGACTTTCTTTGCCCATTCGACAAATTCATTTATGCCAATTTGATTTGTTTCGGTCGAATGCCATGCGAGATCGAGTTTCTTCGGTCTTCTTTCACGCGGCCCTATTCCGTCTTCCCAGTTATATCCCGAGACGAAATTTCCTCCGGGATATCTGACAATAGGCACGTTCAGTTCCTTTACAAGTTCTATGACATCTTTTCTGAATCCATCTTTGTCTGCCTGAGGATGATCGGGCTCGTATATGCCCTCGTAGACCGCGCGGCCGAGATGCTCTATGAATGATCCGAAAAGACGCCTGTTCACCTTTCCTATTTGATAATCTTTGTCAAGAATAAGTTTGGCTTTTTTTAATTCACCTTTTGCTTTTTTCAAAATTAAACCTCCACATATTCAATTCCTAACATTTCGCAAAGCAAATTCCATCTTTTTGTCTGATCACCGATGTTAAAACATTCATGATGAGTTCCGCCGTTTTTAAGCCAGCCGTTCAAAGCGCTTCTCACGCCTGTTTCCGGTTTGAAATGGAAATACGGCATTTCAACATGTGGCATCTCTTCGGTATCGAGTACATCACCTTTTGACACGACAAGTCTGAACCGTTCTCCCTCAAGTGCGACCAAAGATGCAATAGTTCCGGTACCGGGCTGGGCACTGAACAAGACGGTCGGAGGATTTTCAAGGCCACCTATGCCAAGAGGTCTGTCGATGAGTTTTACCGGCCTGTCCTTTCTTGCAACCTTCCAGTTGCCCTCTCCCATATGGCTCATGAGGATGGAATTTCTTTTGAAATCCATCGCGTACATTTCGGTGAAATGGGCATCTCCGATCAACGTATGGCTTGCCGCAACGAGTGTCGCCGCACATGCATCTCCTTCTGCACCATAACCATATCCTTCGGCCATTAAATCAGATGCAGCCATCATCGGTAATTGCCTGAATCTTCCATCATTTGCCACGGCCTGGAAATATATGCTGAATGCCTCATATCCGTTAGTTTCGAGAAATTTTTTTATCGCGATTTCAAATCTTGCCGCATATTCGTGATCTTCTCTTTTGAGTTTGGGATCTATCTGGAAATATTTTTTCTGCTTTTCGATAAGATTGTCGATTTCCTTTTTGCTAACCTTTTCAAAAATCGAATATATTGATCCCATGCTTTCATGAATTATCTGGGGCCCAATTTTTCTCATAAAGGCTGATGAATCAACAGTTATATCTCCCATTCCTGGCATTTGGCCAAAGATGGCAACTTTCATCTTCCTTAATTTAGTAACGGTCTGAGCGGCTTTCGCCCAGTCTAAAAATGCGGACTTAAATGTTTGAGATCGCCAGTCATCTGTCAGGACTGTGAAATTTACTCCCGCCCTCAGAAGCGCATTCGCGTTGTCTTGAGCACCATGGACTCCCTGATTGTAGGTGAGATCTCCCATGTCCCATTTATCCGTCACAGTTGGTTCCGGCTGAATGTTCGCAAGTAAAATCGGAAGATGATTTTCCTGAAAAGCCCTTACAAGCCTCATCCCGGGGCTGTACGTGAGCATGGCGATCATAATTCCGTCGACATCTGAATCATTGAATGTTTTTACCTGCTTTTCTATGTCATCTCTTACACGTGCGGGTGCCGTAAATACAATGTCTGCAACATCGCTTAATTGTTTTACCACCTCTTTTGCGTAATTCGCCTGCTTTTCGGTAATGCCCGGAAGCATATCATCGTAAAGTTCCTGCATGATTCCAATCAGTCCAATTTTAGGTTTCTTTTCCACGTTTATCACTCCAATCTATTTTTAAGCACTTTCTCTGATTATTAGATCTGAATGGAGCACAACTTCATCTTTGTTTTGTTCATTTGAATCGAAAAGCATCTTAAATGCGATCTCGCCTATTTCGAATTTTTTCATTCTCATCGTCGTTAGAGATGGACATATAAACGAAGAATAAGAAATATCATCGTACCCTATAACTTTAACCTCTTCCGGAACCTTTATTTTCAATTCTTTTAGAGCTTTTATAACTCCCAAAGCCATTAAATCATTGTAAACGAAGATACCATCAAATTCCGTATGACTTGCAACTAAGTCCATAACAGAGTTATATCCACCTTCTATCTCTATCCCGCCGGTCTTTATAAGAGCATCTTCTACCTGAATACCATTCTTCTGAAGGGCTTTCTTGTAACCCTGACACCTTTCTATTGACGCCGTGTTGTAAGACTGGGCTCCAACAAAAGCTATTTTCTTGCATCCTTGCTTTATCAAATACTCGGTTGCAATGTTTCCACCTCTTATTCCGTCATCATAAACCATGGGAACTTCCAATCCTTCGACATGCCTTCCCATTATTGCGAACGGAATTTCGTATTTCTTAAGATTTAAAATATCATCATATCTTTCCTGGACAGGAGAGATTAAAAGACCATCAACGCGCCTTTCGATAAGCATTTTTATTCCTTCTGCTTCAGTTTCATAATTTCTGGCAGTATTTGCGAGAATAACATGATATCCATACGCCTTTGCGGTGGCCTCAACACCTTTTAAAACCTCGGCCCAAAAAGGGTTTGCGTTGTCTTCGATCACAACTCCGACAATGTAACTCTTTTGTCTCTTAAGTGAAAGTGCAGATTTGTTTGAAACATATCCTAACTTTTTTGCCGCCTCAAGTACCTTTTTCTTTGTTTCCTCATTTATGTCTGGTTTGTCATTTAAAGCGCGAGAAACTGTATTGACGGAAACACCGGCAATCCTTGCTATGTCTTTAACAGTAACGTAACTCATTATCACCCTCCTAATCGATACCGTTATCGATACCGAAAATATTTTATAATATCAAATTAAAATATACGAATTTCTTTTCTGGCAATTTTTGGCTATTTTGGGTTATTTTAGACATTTATAGTTGAAAAATTTTAGATATCATATAATATTGAAAATTATCGACAAATTAATAGTTCAAGGATGTATTAATGTCATTACATAAGAAAATAAGTTTATTTTTACAACAAATCGAGGGAATTTTTCACTTCAGAATAATAATTTTGATGAATTTATAACCATTTGTCCACTTTGTTACACGAAATTCGCTTTTAATGGCAGAAAAACTACATTTCGGTTAGATATGAAGATGTAAAACCTTAAAATAGGCAAAAATAGATTATAATTACCGATAATCGCGTTTGATGCTGTATGTAAACATATATATAATTTATGCATAGTTGTATATATAACTTTCAGGGGAGGTATATAAATTGCCTAAATTTGAAGAAATCGAAGCACTCGAAACAGAACAGTCAAATCCGAGAACCTTAGAAATTGATACATTAAACTCCTTTGAGATCGCAAAGATTATGAACAACGAAGATAAAATGGTGGCATTGGCTGTAGAAAAAGCCGTCTTTCCAATATCACAACTCGCGGAAAAAATATCCGATGCCATAAAAAATGGTGGTAGGTGTGTATATGTCGGGGCTGGAACCTCCGGGCGTGTTGCGATGATAGACGCGGTCGAGACGGTACCAACTTTCAATTTGCCATTTGGAACATTTATAACTATTTTAGCCGGGGGGCCCGAGGCGATGATAAGATCGCTCGAAAATGTTGAGGATGATCGGGAGGGTGGTGAGAAAGAGATTTTGAAGAACAACGTTTCTTCTAAAGATGTCGTAATCGGTATTTCGGCAAGCGGAAGAACACCCTTTGTTATGGGTGCAATTGAGAAGGCAAAACAACTTGGGGCATTAACTGGATCTATATCCAACGTTCACAATGCTAAATTGTCTTCTATGGTTGATATACCTATAGAAGTCATAACCGGTCCTGAAGTTGTAACGGGATCAACAAGGCTAAAGGCCGGGACGGCACAAAAAATGGTTTTGAATATGCTAAGCACAATTTCGATGATAAAACTCGGCAAAGTTTACAAAAATTTGATGGTTGATGTTACTCCAATAAACGAAAAATTAATCATAAGGGCTATAAACATAATCGTCAGTGCAACGGGCGTTTCCAGATCAAAGGCCGAAGAATTGTTGAAAATGTCTGGAATGAGGCCAAAAGTAGCCATAATAATGGCTTTAACAAATTCGTCTGTAAAAGAGGCAGAAGAATTACTCGAAAAGAGTGGTGGAAGCGTGAGAATGGCGATAAACAAAGTTTAGTTGTTTTATCATCATTTCGGATTGGAGGGGATGAAAGTGAATAAGAAATTTTTGGTAATCCTTTTCGATCTTTTGATCGGCGATGAAAGATACAGAAAGGGCATCGATGAGGGAAAAAGTGGCGCTGAATTATCAAGTTTGTGGATCGATGAAACTAAAGCCTTCAAAGATATATCTTCGAAATATCTCATTTATGGAAGGTGATGTATGGAATTTTTAAGCGTGATCTTGCCAGAAGAGATAAAGCGCGAAGAAAGTTCGGGAAATTTTGGTGTTGCCAAAAAGATCATAGAAGAAAGGCTTTCTAAAAAATTGCCTTCGCTTTTGAGAAAAAGACTCGAATATGAACTTGAAAGGATAAAGCGAATTGTCAAGAATTATCCTTACGATGAGGAAACAGCGAGGTCTGTCTTTGAAAAATCCATAAAGGATGGATCCCAGAATGAATTTGATCTCCTTCTTCAAAACGGAATGTTAGATTACATCTTAATCGAAAAAAAGATGTTTTTTGAGAAGAGATTCATACAAAATCTTGCATTCAAAGACGAATCTTACGCTAAAAGGTATAAAAATGCCAGAGAAAATGTAAGAGAACTTGTCAACAAAAGAATTCTCGAGATCTTAGATGGAGATGTACCTAAAAGTTACAGGGTAAGTGCAGAAATATCGCTGACTTTAAAAAGAGACTTCGATGCAAAGTCTTTAAGGTGCTGGCTTCCTTTTCCAAAAAGTGGGTATCCTGTCAGCAATGTACGTTTAATCCAGTGTAATCACGAATATAAGATCTCTTCGAATTCAAAAAGTGTAACTTTGTACATGGAAGACAGGCCAAAAGCAGGTGTAAATTTCACGGTTAGGTTTGAATATACCATCGAAGAAGAGATTTCATTTGTAGATCCGTCAAAGGTCTTAAACTCGCGCATTTCGAAATACATCAAAGAGGTACCTCCGCACATTGTCTTCAGTCCTTACGTTAAAAATATAATTTCTGAAATAACAGGTAAAGAAGAAAATCCATATCTCAAGGCAAAAAAAATATATGAATGGATAACTGAAAATATAAAATACTCTTACATGCACGCTTATTCAACCTATGACGTTTCTCTTGTGGATTTCGCCTTATCGAATCTAAAGGGAGACTGCGGCGTTCAGGCATTGACCTTTATAACGATGTGCAGAAGTTGTGGCATACCTGCAAGATGGGAGTCGGGATGGTTTATAAACCCGATAGATGCGGGGCCTCATGATTGGGCACGTTTTTATGTCAAACCTTATGGATGGCTTCCTGTTGATCCGTCATTCGGAGGATCGAGAAAAGGTAAATTAAGAGATTTTTATTTTGGGAATCTGGACGCTTTTAGGATGATTGCAAATGAAGATTTCATGGTTGATTTTGATCCACCAAAAAAATTTGTGAGATCGGATCCTTACGATAATCAAGAAGGGGAGGTAGAAACAGAAAAAGAAAATATCTACTACGATGATTTTGAAACAAAGATAAATGTCATTTCTTTTCAAAAATCTAATTAAGGAGGATAAAGATGAAAAAAGCATCTGTGTTTCTCGCTTTAACAGTATTACTGGCATTTTCGATCTTCGCCTCAGAATGGATGTTAAATCAGACGATGGGCGGGATCATGCCAACCAACAGCGATTACAAGTATGGTGGGACTGTTGTCGTTGTTAATTCTGGATTGCAAACCCCATTTAGCATCAATCCGTTGTCTCCGCAGGCGCAATTACCAATTGTTCCAGAGATCTACGAATCTCTGTTCTATGTCAACACAATAAGTGGAGAGATAACACCACTTTTGGGTGTCAATTACAAGTGGGAAGATAACAATTTGAAACTCATCGTTAAAGTGAGAAATGGCGTCAAGTGGTCAGATGGAACGCCATTCACTTCGAATGATGTGGCCTTTACATTTAATCTTGTCAAAAAATATCCGTCTTTCGATGTAAGTGGCATATGGAAAAATTCAGGACTTCAAAGTGTTGAAGCATCCGGTGATACTGTTATATTTAATTTTTCAAAACAGAATACTCCGCTGTTTGTAAATATAGCCAGTCAGTACATAGTGCCAGAGCATATATGGGCAGATATAAAGGACCCGACAACCTTTACGAATACAATCAATCCCGTTGGAACAGGTCCATTTTTGTTTAAAAGTTATTCTCCGGAAAACCAGACAACTATAATAGTCAAAAATCCAAATTACTGGATGAAGGGCAGACCTTACGTCGATCAAGTTGAGATACAAAATGTTAATTCAAACAACACAACCCTTCTTATGATGTTAAAGCACGAAGCAGACTGGGGATCATCATATTTTCCAGATATAATGAACATATGGGTAAATAAAGATCCTCAGATAAACAAAATTTACTGGCCTGTCAATAATTTCAATGCGCTTTACCTTAATACGCAGAAATCACCATTTGACAATCCGATCTTCAGAAAAGCCATTTCAATCGCAATAGACAAAAATGATCTCGAACAGAAGGCATACTTCGGAATAGGCGGCGTTGCCAATCCCACAGGTATTGTTCCGGCCCAAATTGGAGAATGGTTAGATCCAACTCTGGCCCCTCTCGCTTCCGAATTAAACACTTACAATCCACAAAAGGCTCAGGAATTGCTTGCCTCGATAGGATTTAAAAAGAATTCCGCTGGCCAGTTAACAGATCCAAATGGAAAAACATTGCCAACATTCAAAATTCTTGTTGGTGCCGGCTGGACTGATTTCATAACGCAAGCACAGATAATCTCAGAAAATCTTTCGAAATTAGGAATAAGCACGATCATCGATCAGGCTCCGTGGTCTGCATATATCTCGTCTTTGATGAGTGGCACGTATGATATGGCGATATGCTGGGGAATTTCCGGTCCGACTCCATATTACGTGTATTACCAGAGGCTAAATCCCGCGTTTTCGGCCTCAAAGATCGGCGAATCGGCCCTTTCAGATTACTCAAGGTACACAAATCCTCTGATAACCAGTGCGCTCGAAGTTTATGCAAGCACAAGCGATATTAGACTTCAAAAGCAGGCCATGTACACGATCGAGAGGATAGTTCTCGATGATGTGCCATTTATTCCACTTACAAATAGAACGAACTTTTCAAACTTCAGCGCTGCAAAATTCGTGGGATGGCCTTCAGATTCGGATCCTTACTGCGCTGGCGGTGCAACGAACGGACAGGGTGGAGAGATCATACTTTTAAATATTCATCTAAAATAGATATGGGGGGATAACCCCCATATCTTTAAAAAAGAGGTGCGATATGTCGGAGAGAGTAGAAAATCTTTTGAAATCCATGAGTAATGAGGAAAAAATAGGACAGATAATGATTTGCGGATTTGATGGCACGACGCCTTCTTCAAATGTGCAAAAACTTATAAAAAATTACCATCTTGGGAATATCATTCTATTCAAGAGAAATATAGAAAATCCCAATCAAGTTAAACAATTAACGTCGGAATTGCAAAAACTTTCGAAGATTCCACTAACAATAGCAGTCGATCAGGAAGGAGGAATAGTTACACGTCTGACAGAGCCTTTTACGGTCTTCCCAGGAAATATGGCAACATCAGCAACTAACGATCCGAATAACGCATATTTGACCGGCCTTGTGATGGCAAAAGAGATGCGCGCGGTCGGAATCAACTGGAACCTTGCACCGGTTGTTGATGTGAATGATCTACCTCAAAATCCCGGCATAGGTGTCAGAAGTTATTCGGACGATCCGAGAGTCGTTGCAAAATATGCTTCCGAATTCGTAAGGGGACTTCACGACGGTCGTGTTGCTGGATGCGCAAAACACTTCCCTGGAAAAGGGCACAGTGCAAAAGACGCGCATTTTGAAATGCCCATTGTGAATAGAGAATTAGACGATCTTATAAGGATAGAACTTTATCCATTCAAAGAATTAGTAAGAGATGGCATCGATTCGGTAATGCCGTCTCATGTTTATTATCCGGCACTTTGCGAAAGCGAAAATTTACCGGCCACATTGTCTCACTCTGTGATGACAGATCTTCTAAAAAATCAGATGGCTTTTGATGGTGTAACGGTAACGGACGATCTTGAAATGGGAGGAATAACGGCAAATCTTGAACCTTCTGAAGCGGCATGGAGATCTTTGATGGCTGGTGCGGATATGTTAATGGTCTGTCATACATTCGAAAAACAGATAGGAACATTCGAGACTTTGATCCAGATGGTTAAATTCGGCGATATTCCAATAGACAGACTTAACGATGCGGTCAGACGTGTACTGACTATGAAGGAAAATCTTGGCCTTTTAGATGGAAGGATCGTGATCGATTCAGAAATAGGATCTAAAGAAAATTTAGATATTGCATACAGTATAGCGAAAAGATCCATAACTCTTGTGAGAAATACGGATAATTTGATCGAAAAAATACCAAATTCAAAGGTGTTTTTGATCTTTCCAAAGGACCTCGCTCTTACAAAAGTCGAAGAGAAGGCCGGAGGGATCTCCGAAATAGAAAGGACATTCAGAGAAGAAGGAAAGAATGTCGAAAGCATTTACGTTTCTTCCAAACCGGATGATACTGAAATAGAAAGGGTGATAAAAAGCCTTAAAGGTTTTGACGGTATCGTTATCATCGGTACGTTAAATGCCCACTTAATAGAAGAGTGGAAGAAGATGATAAATGCCGTCACCAATGTACGAAATGACAATGTTCTTATCCTTGCCCTTAGAAATCCATACGATTGCGTTATGGATGGTGTCAGAAATTCGGTTGCACTTTACAGTTATTCAAAGATTTCTCAAAAGGCTTTCGCCGAGATGGTTTTAAACGGAGAAAGATTTACAGGAAAGGCTCCGGTGAAATTATGAAAAGACTCGACGAAATCTTTGACGAAGCTATAAAAAACGGCACATTTCCTGGAGGAGTTTTACTTGTAGGAGATCACGAAAAGGTAATATTTGAAAAAGCTTACGGCACTTTATCCAAAGATTCAAAAGAGAGAGTTTCAAATGATACAATTTATGATCTTGCGTCTATGACAAAAGTTGTCGCAACAACGCCTGCCATAATGAAGTTAATTGAGGATGGAAATTTGCGCCTTTACGATCCGGTGAGTTTGTTTCTCGACGAATTTAAAACTGAAGAAAAAAGAGAAATAAGGATTTTTCATCTTCTCACTCATACCTCAGGGCTTCCGTCTTATTCTGAAGGATGGAAATACGCCAAGGGAAAAGATTTGATGAAGGTAATAAATTCTACAACACTTATAAATCCAGTCGGTGCAAAGTATCTTTACTCGTGTCTTAATTTCATAACTTTGATGGAAGTAGTCGAAAAGATAAGCGGGAGAAGATTCGACGAATTTACAAAGTCAGAGATTTTTATTCCGCTCGGGATGGTTTATACGGCTTTCAAACCGCCAAAAAAATGGAAGATGGCGCCGACATCTGAAAGAGAGGGCAGAATTTTGTGTGGGGATGTCGATGATGAACTTGCCTATTATCTTGGCGGCGTGAGCGGCAATGCGGGGTTGTTTTCAAATGTATCGGATCTTTACAATTACGCAAAAATGTATCTTAATCATGGCATGCACGGTGATCAAAAAATCTTTTCGAAAGAAACGATAGATGCTTTCACATGTGAGGCCTTCAATGATGACCAAAATCGAAGGGCTTTAGGATGGGACATGAAGGGGTTGGCATGTTCTTGTGGCGATCTGATGACAGAATATGCCTTTGGCCATACAGGCTTTACCGGCACATCTATATGGATAGATCCGCAGATAGATATAACGGTAATTCTACTCACGAACAGGGTTAATATCTCAAGAAGAGAAAATCAGGAAAAAATAATAAGATTTAGGCCATTACTTCACAATTACATCGTTGCAAACAGGAGGTTTTTGGGTGAATGAAATAGACAGACTTGTGGAAACATTAAAAAAACCAGAAAGAAAAATTCTCGGAATGATGTCAGGCACATCGGCAGATGGAGTTGATCTGGTCCTGACGACAGTCGGTGGATGCGGCAAAATGACAAAATGTGTCGTACAAAGAGCCGAACACTTTGATTATCCCGATGATCTGAGAGCAGAAATTATTGACTCCATGAAAGCAAATGTTTTAATGAGAGATGTGTGTGTACTTGATTTCAAACTTGGAGAATTTTTCGGTGATTGTGCAAAAAAATTTCTGGGAAATGAAAAAATCGATCTAATAGCAAGTCATGGTCAGACTGTTTTTCACAATCCTCCAAGTAGATCGGCATATCCATGCACACTCCAGATCGGAGATGGTGACATAATAGCAATGAGAACTGGCGTTATAACTATTTCTGATTTCAGAATAAAAGATGTTGAAGCCGGAGGAGAAGGAGCACCCTTAGTTCCCCACGCCGATTATATACTTTATTCAAGCGAAAATGAATCTGTATCTCTCAACAATTTAGGCGGCATCTCAAATCTTACATACATTCCAAAGAATGCCGATGAAGAGGACATTTTAGCCTTCGATACGGGGCCAGCCAATGCCCTGATAGATTTGGTTGTGAGAAAGTATTTCGGACAATCGTATGATAAAGATGGCACCTTATCATCTAAAGGAAAGGTAAATGCATCGTTGTTAAAATTTCTTAAGTCCAAAGAATCAGATTATCTTTTAAAAGTGCCTCCAAAATCGACGGGAAAGGAAGTATATAATGAAGATTACCTTCCCGAACTTTCTCTCGATCCTTCCGATATTTTGAGAACGGTTGTCGAATTCACGGCCTGGAGCATATACGAATCTTACAAAATGTACGTGATACCTCACGGCCTTGATAAAGTTATCTTGACCGGCGGTGGATGTATGAATAAAACGCTTGTAGAATCTTTAAGAAGATATTTTGGAAAGATACCCATTGAAGTAGCGGTCGACTGGCAATGGAGAGAGGCAAAGGCCTTTGCAGTTTTGGCAAATGAACTGTGTTGTGGCAGATCTGCGAATAATCCGAAGGTTACGGGCGCAAAGTCAAGAGTTTTGCTTGGCAAAATTTCATTACCATGAAGGTGGTAAGATGAAAATTGACAGAAAGGATCCGACTCCTATTTACCATCAAATATACATGGATTTAAAGAAAAAAATAGAAAAAGAGTTTAAACCCGGAGAATCCCTTCCTCCGGAAGAAGAACTTGCAAGAATTTATGGCGTGAGTAGACTTACAGTCAGACAGTCCTTAAAAAATCTCATGGAAGACGGAATAATAGAGAAGCAAAGGGGAAGAAGATCAAAGATAGTGGAAGGAAAGAATATACAAAATCTTTCGGAATTGCGTGGATTTACACAGGAGGCTCTATTGCTCGGTCACACCCCATCTTCTATGGTCATTTCAAATAAACTTGTAAATGCTCCTGAAAATATAGCAGAAAAATTTAGAATTCAACCAAACACAAAGGTTATATTTCTAAACAGATTGAGAATGCTCGATGGAATTCCTTATGCAATAGAGTTTACCTACGTGAATATCTCGGTTGATTTCAAACTGTTGGATATTCTCGATATAGACATGTCCAAATCTTCCCTTTACACTTTTTTCAGAGAAAATGTCGGCTTAAAACTCGAATATGCCGACGAGACAATAGAAGTAGTTCAGGCCGGAAGTGAAAATGCAAAATTACTCGGAATTCAAAATGGAAGTTGTATCCTTTTAAGGAATAGATATACATACACCTCCAAAGGCGATTGCATAGAATACGTCCAATCGTATTACAGGGGAGACAAATACAAATTCACGGTAAGGATTAGGGCTTAAGGAGATGGAAAATGATAGCAATAGGAATAGATGGCGGAGGATCAAAAACAGAATTTTGCCTGTACGACGGAAAGGTTATAAGGTCTATCCTGATAGAAGAACCTTCGAATTATCACCTTGTTGGTGTGGAAAAGGTGAAAGAGATTATATCGCGTGGAATAAAACAAGTATCGGAGGGATATACCTTTGACGTTGTTGGCGCGGGATTGAGCGGCGTGGACAGAGAGGCAGACAAAAAACAGATAGAGAAAATTTTCAAAGAGATAGGCATAAAAAATTTCTTCATTCAAAATGATGGCATTGCGGCCTTGTGGGGCGCCACAGGAGGAACAGGCATACTTCTAATAGCCGGAACCGGATCGATAGTTATTTCAAGAAATGAAAAAGGAGAGATAAACAGGGCCGGAGGATGGGGATATGCCTTTGATGAGTATTGCGGAGGATATTGGTTTGTCACTCGTGCGATAAAATCTCTCTTGGATTACAGAGACAGAGGAATACACATTCCATTTGGAGAAGAGTTGACTAAATTTTTTGGATTTGAAAGAGTTGAGGATCTTATATATCTTTATTACTCCGGAATTTTTGACAAATCAAAGATATCTTCGGCCGTCGGAATTGTTTTTGAAGCGGCAAAAAGAGGGGAAGAATTACCTCTTTTGATAATGAAAGAAGGCCTCGAGAATGCAATGCGCATGATCGGAACGGTCAAAAAGCGCGGAGGCTTCGAAGAGGATTTCGTCTTTTCTTACACTGGAGGTCTTTTCAAATCCGAATACTTTCTCAAAAGGTTCAAAAGAGTTTTTGAGGTGTACTTCCCAGAGGCGATATTTTTAAGTCCTCAAAATGGCCCCGCGGTAGGAGCAGCTATGATGGCGATCCATGAAATGGAGAGAATGAAATGAATGAAAATGAATTTTTTGAAAAGATAGGTTCTCTGCTCGATAAAAGGCTATGCATTTACGGATTTAAAATAATTTACGAAGACAAAAAACCCAGGATAATCGGCTTCATAGACACAAAAGATTCGATGAAACTTTTAACCGAGAAATTCAAGGATACAAACTTCGATCTTACAATCCTCGAAGAGACTGTTCCGCTCCAGATAAGGTACGGAATTGTAAAGATCCCGGTAACTGATATGAGACGAGATCCTCGTTTCAGAAGCGAAAGAATCCACCAGTTGATCTTCGGAGAGATTGTAAAGATTTTAAGGTTTGAGAATGAATATATTCTCGTAAAGGATGTAAGAACGGACTACACAGGATATATAAAGAGTTCTCACATTGATCTCATCTCTCACGACCAGATCGAAAAGATGAAAAATGAATTCGAAGAAGGTATCGTGAGTGAAAGATTTGCACCGGTGAAGTTCGGTGATAATGAATTTTTTGTGCCATTTGGATCGAAAATTCCAGGACGCAAAACCGGCAACAGATGGAAAGGGATGATCGGAGATCGAAGGATTGAATGTCAGTTGGCAGATGTAAAGATCCAAAGATCTTTTAAAGACATTGAAGAAAAGTGGAACTTATTTTTAGGAACTCCATATCTGTGGGGCGGCACCTCTTCCTATGGTTATGACTGCTCTGGATATGTTGGAAGGCTTTACGATTACGCATGTATAAAGATTCCACGCGATGCCGATCTTCAACAAAAATTTTCTGCCGAAATAGAAGAGAAAGATTTGAAATTCGGCGATCTGATCTTCTTTCCGGGTCATGTCGGAATGTATGTGGAAGATGGGAAGATGGTCCATGCGAATCTAACTCAAGGTGGCGTCGGGATTTCACGCATAATAAATCCTTCTAACGATTACGAAGAAGATTTGAGAAAGAGCATTTTAAAATTTGGAAGGGTGCATTCTATAAATATTAAAGAATTTGACTTTTGAAATAAAAATTTTTTATGGTACAATACCTTAGACACATGATCCGGGTATCAAGATGGTAAATCCACACCTTGGATCAGTGATTTTTTTGAGAAAAGGAGGTGCGCTACATGTACGCCATACTCGAAATAGGGGGGAAGCAGTACAAAATCTCGGAGGGAGAGGCTTTCAAGACTGAACTCGTCAAGAATGCCAAAGAGGGAGAACAAATAGTCATAGATAAAGTCCTTGCTGTAAAGAATGATAAAGATTTAAAGATTGGCTCTCCTTACCTTGAAGGCGCGAAGGTCACCGCTACACTTGTCGAAAATGGCAGGTACAAAAAAGTTATAACTGTCAAATTCAGAAGAAGAAAAGGCTATCGAAGAGTCAAAAACCACAGACAATGGTATTCTCTGTTAAAAGTTGAAAAGATTGAAGCATGACACGATGTGAGTTTTTTTTGAATGAAGGTATCTTTGAGGGTTTCAAAATAACTGGACATGTCGGAATAGATGTAAAGGGAAAGGATATAGTTTGTGCGGCGATAAGTGCTCTTTCTCAATCAACGTTGATAGGATTAAAAGAGGTAATGCATCTTAATGTTCATTACGAATTGAAAGACGGTCTTTTGGAATGCCACCTTAGAGAAAAAAACGAATGCGCGCACACGATGCTAAAAACTCTTTACGAGACTTTGTTTCAGTTATCAAAGCAATACCCTAAAAATGTATCTGTTCGAGAAACGGAGGTAAAGAAATGAAAATAGAGATTCAACTCTTTGCCACGAAAAGTACCGGTGTTGGTAAAAATGGAAGGGACAGCAATCCAAAATACCTCGGTACAAAGGTCGGAGATGGCCAGATAGTAAAAAGCGGAAATATACTTGTAAGGCAGCGTGGAACAAGAATATGGCCGGGTGAAAATGTTGGCCTTGGAAAAGATTTCACCCTTTTCGCCCTTAAAGATGGCAAAGTCAAATTCGAAGTCCGCAATGGAAGGAAATACGCAAAGGTGGAGGTTAATCAGTGAGCAAGGCAAAGCAAATATCGATCATAGGGATTTTCTCGGCCCTTGCAACTCTTTTGATGCTTCTCGAAATTCCGATGCCACAACTTGTTGGATTCAAATATGATGGAAGCGAGATAGCCACCTTGATGGTCGGGTTTATGATTGGACCGTGGGCCGGCATTTTGACCGAGATAATCAAAGATTTGCTTTACTTTGCGATAAGAGGAACCGATATCGTTGGTATATTGATGAATCTTGCCGCTGGAACCATCTTTGTGGGAGCAGCATCCTGGATATATAAATTGCACAAAACAAAGATGAGAGCGGTTTTTTCGATGATCGTTGCAAGTATCGCAACAACTGCCGGAATGGCGGGATTAAATCTTCTCGTTTATCCACCGTATCTGCACGTTTCGTATATCTTCATATTGAAAGATTATCTCTGGATAATAGTGTTGTTTAACCTTGTTAAGACCGGTATAGACAGCACAGTTGTCTTCTTGGTGTACAAAAAGATTTCCACATTTTTCAAAGTTGAAAATTGGGAAGGTAAAAAAATTGTGGAGGGAAAATATGAGTCAAAAAACTTACCTCGCTAAGCCAGGAGAAGTTGAGAAAAAATGGTATGTCATTGACGCTGCCGGAAAACCGGTAGGACGTCTTGCCGTCGATATATCAAGAATTTTAATGGGAAAAAACAAGGTAACATATACTCCTCACGTAGACAACGGGGATTTCGTGATCGTTATAAATGCAGATAAAGTAGTGCTGACCGGAAACAAACTTGACGATAAGGTCTACAGACGCCATTCGGGATATCCCGGCAGACTAAAGGAAATAAAGGCAAGGGATATGCTTGCAAGTCACCCAGAAAGAGTGATAGAAATAACGGTCAAGGGTATGATGCCAAAGAATGTTCTTGGAAGACATATGCTGAAAAAATTAAAAGTCTACAGTGGATCCGAACATCCTCATATGGCTCAAAAACCTCAACCTTTGTCCATCAATCTATGAAAGGAAGAGTGAATTAAATGGCCTCTACGTCTAACGTTGTTTTTTACGGGACCGGAAGAAGGAAAACGGCCGTCGCAAGGGTTTATTTAAAGCCCGGGAGCGGAAAAATAATTATAAATGAAAAAGAGTACCCATCTTTTAAAGATTATCTGAAAAGTGAGGTGCTCGAGATCATAACGAATTTGCCTTTCACGGTTACTAACACGGTCAATCAGTTTGACATATTCTGCAGGGTAAATGGCGGAGGTCTCGAAGGGCAGGCCGGAGCATTGCAGCTCGGAATAGCAAGGGCCCTTTTGAATTTCAACGAAAATTTAAGAGCCCCGCTGCGTGCAAATAATCTACTGACAAGAGATCCCCGAATGGTCGAAAGAAAGAAATACGGAAAGAAAAAGGCAAGAAAGAGTCCACAGTATTCAAAACGCTGATTCGTGAAAGGTTTAGAGGAATTCAAATCGCAGTGCGACATAGTAAAAGTTGTGTCGCACTATGTTGTGCTTGAAAAAGCGGGATCAAATTACAGAGGATTGTGCCCATTTCACGAAGAAAAAACTCCTTCATTTTATGTCAACGCAGAAAAGGGCTTTTTTCACTGCTTTGGCTGTGGTGCAAGCGGTGATGTCATAGAATTCGTAAAAAAGATTGAAAGCCTTTCATTTGTTGAAGCCGTTCAAAAAGTTGCCGATCTTTGCGGGATAGAACCTCCGCTCACCGGCAAAGATGATGAATTTTCAAAATACGTCAAATTCACACAGGCCCTCTCTAAAGGTTACATTGAAATTCTCTTTTCTCCTGTTGGCAAAAATGCCCTTTCCTATCTTTTGAATGAAAGAAAGATGTCGTTGGAAGATTTGAGAGAATTTGAAATAGGATATGCCCCTCAAAATTCGACGGTGGCCATTTCTGCTGCGAAAAAAACCGGATTTGAGGAACAAAAATTATTTTCTTATGGTTTCTTGTCTCGAGGAAAGAATGGATCAACGTATGAATTTTTCAGAGACAGGATAATCTTTCCGATTAAAAATTCAAATGGCAGGATAATAGCCTTTGGTGGAAGGGCGATAGGGAATGTGGAGCCTAAATACCTGAATTCTTCAGAGAACAAGTACTTTTCCAAATCAAAGGTGCTTTACCTTTTCGACAGGGCCAAAGAAAATATAAAAAATTTTGATTTTGCCATAATTTGTGAGGGATATATGGATGCAATAGCCTTTCACAGAAATGGATTCGTCAATTCAGTTGCGGTTTTAGGTGTAAATCTCACCGAAAATCACATAGAAAGTATAAAGAATTTCACGAAAAACTTGCTGTTAGTCCTCGACAGCGATAGGGCCGGAGTAAACGCGATGGAGAAACTTTCAAAAACTCTCTCAAAGTACGATTTAAACGTTAAGGTCCTTACCTTCACAGATGCAAAAGACCCCGATGAATATTTCAGAATTCACAATCGAAATGATTTCAAAGAGACTCTTGCAGGTGCCCTTGATTACTGGGAATTTTACGTTAGAAGTATAATAGGGAATACGGTTGATCTTCCAAAGGCCGTCAAAAAGTTTGTAGATGCGACCAGATGGATAGAATCTCCGATTCTTAAAACTACTTTGTCGAGAATAGCTGCCAAAACGCTTATGATAGATGAGAAAGAAATGATGTACGAGATGAAGACTATGCATTCGAACAATTTGGCACCTGAGAAAGTCAAAATAGAGCAAATGAGTTTTGAAGATTCTATCGTGTATCTGCTTTTTACCGGAGATGAGATACGATCTCATTTGATCTCTGAAATAGAAGATGCTTATCTTTCTGGCTTCACCAAGAAGATCATTAATCTGGTCAAAGCGGGTCACACTTCTCCGCAGGAAATAATAAAAATGCTCGACGAAAATGAAAGTAAAAAGTTTTTCAAGATCATAACGTACGATCCGAAGATCCAAAATATGGATGACGCTTTAAAGATGATAATTATGAGGTTAAGGGAAAGAAAGATAAAATCCGAAATTGCAAAACTGGAAAGTGAGATGAAAAAAACGGAAGATTCTCAAAAGAAGAAAATTTTACAAAATAAAATGCTTTCTCTTTACGCTGTTTTAAAAGGAAAGCGAGGTGATATCGATGGCCGATAGCAATGCAGTAATAACAAAGAGAAAAATAGAGGCTTTGATCCAAAAAGGCAAGAAAAACGGTTATGTAACGTACTCCGATATAGACAGCGCCATCCCGAATGACGAGGAATTAGATTCGAATCTGCTTGAACAGATATACGAAATGCTCGAAAAGGAAAATATCGAGATTCATGATGATGGTGAAGATGTCTCTGACGAAGGCGAAACCTACATAGACACGGAAAGTTCTGAAGTCAAAAAATATCTTACGTATCTCGATGGCCAGCAACCTTCTGTTTACGACAACGCCAATCTGAAAGATCCTGTCAAACTTTATCTCAAAGAGATAGGAAAGATACCTCTCCTTTCTCCAAGTGAGGAAAGAAAACTTGCCAGAAAAGCGGCCGCCGGGGACGAAAAAGCGAAGCAAAAATTAGCGGTTGCAAATTTGAGATTGGTCGTTAGCATAGCTAAAAAGTATATGGGACGCGGTCTGTCATTTCTTGATCTGATACAGGAAGGTAATATAGGCCTTTTAAGGGCTGTAGACAAATTCGACTGGAAGAAGGGATACAAATTTTCAACCTATGCTACGTGGTGGATAAGACAGGCAATCACGCGTGCAATAGCAGATCAGGCGAGAACGATAAGGGTACCTGTACACATGGTTGAGACGATAAATAAGATGAACAAGGTCATAAGGAATTACATGCAGGAATACGGCACATATCCAACTATAGATGATCTGGCACGCGAAATGGGAAAACCGAAGGAGAAGATAAATGAAATTTTGAAGGCCGCAAGAGAAACGATCTCCCTTGAGTCAACGGTTGGAAATGACGACGAATCAACAGTTGGAGATTTCGTAGAAGATCCAAATGTTCTATCTCCAGAAGATGCGGCAGCCCAGATGATACTTCACGAACAGATCGATAAGGTTCTCAACACGCTTAGTCCTCGAGAGGCTATGGTACTTAAAATGAGATATGGTCTTATAGATGGGAAAGCAAAGACACTTGAAGAAGTTGGTCAATATTTCAACGTCACAAGGGAAAGAATAAGACAGATAGAGGTAAAGGCTTTAAGAAAATTAAGACATCCAAGTAGGAGCAAGCATTTGAAAGTTTTCATGGGTCTCGACGATGATCAATCTGAAGTAACACAGAGCACGCAGGAAAAATAAAAAGGTGGATTTCATCCACCTTTTTATTATCCCAATTTGATCGAACTGTAATCTCCTATTATGAAATTGTGCACCTTGGGTTTTTTGTCTATACTCGATACATTCGCGTTCTTTCCTATGATACTCGCATCTATCCTTACGCCCAAATTCCTTACCACGGCATTTTCGAGAAGAATGGAATTTTCCACTTCGGCATTTTCTATTATCACATTTTTGCCTATAGAAGTGTAAGGGCCTATATAGGAATTTATTATCGTCGAATTCCGATCTATTGAAACTGGGCCGCGAATCACGGAATTCACTATTTCAACGCCTTCTTCTATCAATATATGACCTTCTATTTTCGTGCTTCCGTTTATTATTCCCATCTTCTTAGAATGTTTTACATTTTCAAGGATCCTTCTATTTGCCTCGAGAAGATCTTCCGGACGACCTGTATCCTTCCACCATCCGTATATTATATGTCCTTGAACTTTGTAATTATGTTCTATAAGATACTGAATAGCATCGGTGATTTCGTATTCTCCTCTCCACGATGGTTTTATATTGGTTATGCCATCGAAGATCGAAGAATCGAATATGTAGACCCCTATTATGGCAAGGTTAGACGGAGGATTTTGAGGCTTTTCAACAACTTTTGAGATCGTATTTCCATTTACGACGGCAACACCGAATCGTGAAGGATCATCAACGGGGGTGAGAAGGATCGAAGCGTTCAACTTTTCCCTTTCAAAATCTTTAACAAAGGTTACAAGATTTTCCTGAATAAGATTGTCTCCAAGATACATCAAAAAAGGCTCTCCATCAAGAAAATCCTTGGCCGTGCTAACGGCATGAGCAAGACCTTTGGGATCTGCCTGAATTATGTATGAAAGTTTTATACCAAAATCAGAGCCATCTCCGAGAGTTTCCTGAAATGCCTGAATATTTTCGGTGTTGACTATCATTCCTATCTCATTTATACCCGCTTCTTTTATCTTTTCTATGCTGTAGAGAATGACAGGTTTGTTTGCAACGGGTATAAGTTGCTTTGCACTTGTAAATGTGAGAGGACGCAAACGCGTCCCCTTTCCGGCACACAATATTATCGCTTTCATTTCTCTTTACAATTCAATTTTGCGTACACGTCAAGCGCTGCCGTTATCACAGGATAAACGACCGGAGAAGCCGTTACAAGAGGATGTGTCCCTATTTGCAAAGATGCTATGTCGGCAACGGTCATTCCACCCTGAATTGCCGTACCCACAATGTTTATCATCTCGCCGATTGATTTTCCGCCCATCATCTGGCATCCTATCAAAACGCCACTGCTCTTTGAAAAGATCAATTTTACCTTTACTTTACTTGTATCGGGCAAAGTCGCTGGATGTCTGTCCACAGAATTGGCAATTCCTATTTCCACATCAAAACCACCATTTTTAGCATCCGTTTCATCAAGACCTGACGCCGCAAAGATGACTCCTCCCACCGATATCGAAAAAATGTTTAAATCTCCCTTTACCTGACGTATCAATTTGAGATTGTAAAGGTTAGCAGCAGCGATTCTTGCATCAAATGCCGCAACAGAGGCAAGCATTAACCTGTTTGCGCGCCTTGTGAAGAAATCTTTGTGCTCGGCACAATCTCCGATCGCAAAAACGTCCATTTCACTTGTTCTCATGTACTCGTCTGTCCAGATTCCTCCACTTATTCCAATAGAAAGACCAGCCTCTTTGGCAAGGGTATTCTCTGCCCTGTATCCTATTGAAAGGATGACAACATCTGCATCCACGCGCTCTCCGGATTCCAAAAGCACACCTTCAACCTCTCCGTGACCCAAAATTTCTTTTACCTTGCTCGAAGTCTTTATTTTTATGCCTTCATCCTCCATTATTTTTCTTGCTTCTTCGGAAAATTCTGGATCAAAGGCGACAGGAAGAACTCTATCGAGCGCTTCTATTATCGTTACATCTTTTTTTGCCCTTCTCAGTTCATCGCTTACTTCCATTCCTATGAATCCAGCACCGACTACTACCACTTTTTTTGAATTAGATAGCGCTTCTTTAAGAGCTTTTATTTGTTTTATATCTTTCGGGACTGTAAATACATTTTTGAGATCAACTCCAGGAATCTTCGGGACTATAGGCATAGATCCTGTCGCGAGGACAAGTTTATCGTATTCGAATTCCTTCCCGGAAGCCGTAAAAACCTTTTTGGCCTTCGGATCTATTTTAGTAACGATATCATTTAAAACTTCGGCTCCGGCACTTTCTATTCCCTTTGTCGACATGATGTCACTCTCAACTTTGTCTAACGTGCTTATAGTGTAGGGAATTCCACACGGCACAAGAGTGTCTTTCTCTTTCTTGATCATCACAATTTTTTTCTTCGGATAGATAGCCAAAGCGGTGGAAACAAAACCTATTCCGGCTGCTCCTCCTCCAACGACAACTACATCGTACTTCATTTACAACATCTCCTTTTTACTTTAATATGGTAAGTAAAAACCCAATTATAATCAAGATTCCACCGATTATTACGATCTCCTTTAGAAAAGTGTAATGACTCTTCTCTATGACAACATTTGTTTGAGCCGTCATCGTCTGGCCATAACTTTCAACTGTTGCAACGACCTTATAGACTCCATCCGGAAGTGTTTGACCATCTAAAGACTTACCGTCCCATGTAACGCTCGATACTCCGTATGGGGCATCATAATTTTTGTACCATACGAGTACATTTCCGGAATAAACGCTTATCTGGACATAGCCATTTCTGCTAAGATTAACGTAAAAGTTTGTGGTATCTTCAAACCAGTCCCCGTTCGGGCTAAATGGATTTGGCTGAGCTTTCAAAGAGATTTCGAGAGGCTTTAACGTCAGACTCGCATTCAAAGTCGTAGTCTGCTGAAAATTAAATGTCATCGTTGATCTGTAAGGCATATACTGGGGATTGGATATCTCTACTTCGTGTGATCCTACGGGCACAAAGACACCTTTATTTGGACTTTCTATTCTTCCGTAAGATTTCCCGTCTATTCTAACATCTATGGGATAAACATTTGAATTAACCATCAACATTCCTGCCTGAGAAAGGTTAACGGAAAGGAAGTTGTCTCCGGAAATGAGATTGTAATTCATGGTCTGGCTTATGTACCATTCCTTAGAAAATTTCAACTCATGATACCCAACAGGAATTCCCGTTATGTAAGCATACCCAAGGTAGCCTGTTCCTCCGGCGTAGACTCCATCTACGTATATTTGAACGTAAGGCTGGGAATAGACGTAAAGATTTCCAACAAGGGGTACAAGGTTAACGTTAAGGTAGGTCGTTTGATTTGGGTTGATAAGAACCATCGGATTGTAATAACTTTCGTAACCATTCAAAGTCACCGAAACACTGTGGTACCCACTGCTTAGAGTAATATTTTGATTTCCACTTCCGACAAATTGACCATCAACATATACATTGGCAGACGAAGGATTGACACTTATCGAAAGAGTACCATTTACTTGTTGCTGGATCGGGACAAGTGGAATGTTGATGTTTTTTTCCTCACCAATGCCTACGTATATCTCCCCATTCCACGGTTGGTATCCGTTCATCAAGATCGAAAGGTTATGATAACCCGGTGCTACGTTAAAGGAAACAGGGCTATTTCCAGAATATTTTCCATCCAGAATTACCTGAGCCCCTGACGGTATCGTCTGAACATTCAGAATTGTATTTACACCGGCATTAAGATAAAAGTACGTCCACGCTGTCCATTTTTCGGGAGATATGATAATCGATTTGACGAATGCTTCCTTAAATTTAACAAATCCTTCCTTCTGGACGGTCTCAAATTGCAAGAAAGGATTCTTCTCCGATAAAGCCCCTCCAAGTTCTAAAGGCCGTGATGATAGAACAAATTCCACCAGTTCTATGCCAGATCTTGTACCTGACACAGTCAGTGTATAAGAGGATACGGAAGGTATTTTATACGTTCCCGGCCTGAAGAAATTTTCTTTTTGATAGTAATTTGGGAAGATCTGCGTTACATTTCCATACTGTGGCATATCAAATATGTAAAGGTATCCTTCTTTCTTTAACTTTACAGTGAAAGAGATTTTTTCGCCCGGCTTGTACTCGCTTCCGGCCGGTTTGTTCATTGAAACGGTTATAACGTCATTTGGTTCTAATGTTATCAATTTTGCCGAAGCAAGAGATTCAACATCGGACGGTATTTTCGCCTCTGCTGCTATAATGATCCCCCCGATCAACAGCAGAAAAGTCAGTAAAAGTATTCTTCTCATGGATACCTCCTTTTTTTACATATCACGCTCCGTATTTCTCAAGTCTCATGGCATTGGCCATGAGCAAAGTCATGATATGCTTCGCCTCTATGGTACCAAGAGAACCATGCGCACATGATTTTTCATCGAATTTATCGGCAAGACCATATCTTGAATATTTTGAATGGATAAGCAATGGCACCGGATGCCAGCTATGACCTCCGACAAGCGAGGGAGTCGAGTGATCTCCAGTTATCGCTATAACATCAGGTTTGAGCGACATAATTTGCGGTATGGCTCTGTCGACTATTTCTATAACATCTACCTTTGCAAGGAAATTTCCATCTTCTCCGTAAGAATCGGTATGCTTTACGTGGAAATAAAAGAAATCGTACTTACTGTAATTTTCTTTAAGAACCTTTATTTCCGCTTTTAAACTGCTTTCTTCATCATCTACATGCGGCACATCGAGCACATCCATTCCAACCAATTTTGCAAGCCCTCTGTACATTGGATAAGTCGCTATGGCCGCGCTTCTCAATTTGTAAACTTCGGGAAATTTAGGCAACACCGGATGCTTTGAAAAACCTCTTACAAGACATCCCGTTATCTTTCCGTTATTTTTCAACAATTCTGCAACTTGTCTTATAAATTTATTTACGATATCGGCCGTCTTGCTGGCTCGCGGATCTGTAGCGACGGCGTAGACCATCTTTTCTCCATCTTTTTGAGGATCGGCATCTGTAAGTTCATCTGACAGTCCTTCACCGGTTAACTTCAAAACGAATCTGTGCTCGACGCCAGGGTAGACATGTACTTTTACGCCATCTATTTCCTTTATATTCGCATTTATCTTTTCGCACGCTTTTACATTCTCTTCGGTTGCCGGCCTTCCGGCCCTTCTATCCACAACGATATCGCCTTTAAAGGTTGCAAAATTTCCTCTTGCCACAACATCCCTTTCAGACACATCGATGCCTATTCCGAGTGCTTCAAGAATACCTCTTCCTATTTGATATTTCACCGGATCATATCCGAATAATCCGAGATGGCCAGGGCCACTTCCGGGAGTTATTCCGGGCAGAACAGGAACGCTTAGGCCAAGATCTGAAGACTTTGCGAGCAAATCTAAATTTGGTTTGTTTGCGCCTTCCAATTCTGTCATTCCGCCAAAATTTGGAGCACCACCGAGTCCATCCATGACAAGAAGAATTATTTTTGTGTTATTCTTCACAACCAATTTGCTAACAAACTCTTGAATATCCATCTCCGGACCTCCACGATTTTTTAAATTCTCAGTTTATTATATCACATTTCAACCTTTGACAGCGCTGGATGTGGAGGTCTCAACGAAGTATCTCTGGAATGATAGAAATATTATTATCATAGGAATAGTCATAAGTAAAGAGGCGGCCATCATCAGTTGCCAGAATGTGTAATAAGAGGTCCTAAAGTAATTGAGACCCATCGCAAGGGTAAACATATCTTTGTTGGATGTCACGATCAAAGGCCAGAAGAAATCATTCCATGTACCCATAAAGGTATATATTGCAAGCGTTGCGAAAGCGGGAAGAGCAACGGGAGAATCTATCTGCCAGAATCTTCTAAAAATTCCTGCACCATCGACCTTTGCAGCCTCATCAAGTTCATCCGGTATAGACATGTAAAACTGTCTCATAAGAAAAAGTCCTGTCACAGATGCAACTTTCGGAAAAATAAGACCAGCATAGGTATTCACGAGATTGAAATTGACAAGCAGATTGTAGACAGGTATTATGGTAACGGGAAATGGTACCATAAGAGTTCCAAGGAGCAAAGTGAAGATGTAATTCCGGCCCGGAAATCTTAACTTTGCAAAGGCATATCCTGCCATCGCATCTAAGATCAAATTCCCCAGCGTTACGAATCCTGCGTATATTATCGTGTTCAAAATCCATCTTGCATAAGGAGTTACGGTAAAGACCTGTCCGTAATTTGAAATGGTCGCAGGAGCGCCGAAAACTTCGGGCGGAATTTTGAAGATATTTATTTCCGGAGGCCACTGCATTATGTTAACACCGGTAGGCTTTCCGTCAAGCATGTAGTTCATTGGCGCTATGGAGACAAGAAGTGCCCATATAAAAGGTGTAAGGGATATTATCGCGTAAATTATCAAAACGATGTAAGAAATCTTTCTCGCAATTTCCCATTTTCTCATGTTCCACCTCAGAAATAACTTTCTTCTTTAATAACTTTTCTTTGAATCAAGGTCAGCGCCATTATGAATGCAAGGAAGAATACCGCTATGGCCGACGCGTATCCCATCTGGTTGTAATTGAAGGCGTTGACGTATATGTACATTGCCGTTGTGTAATTTTGTTGATTTTGAATGAGAAAATATATCTGATCGAAGACCTGAAGAGTACCAATAAGTCCAAGTGTTACAACATAAGAAATCTGAGGTTTCACAAGCGGTATTATTATCTTCCAAAATCTTGTCCATCCCGTTGCTCCATCAAGTTCAGAGGCTTCTATAAGATCTTTTGGAATATTTTGAAGGCCGGCAAGAAAAACTATCATGAAATATCCCGCCGTCGTCCATATATTCATAGCCATCACTGCAGGCAAAGCGGTTGATGTGTTTGAAAGCCAATCAACTGGAGGAATCCCTATGAATCCCAAAAATCTATTTATTATTCCAGGCTTTGCATAAAGCAACATGAATAACATTGAAATCGCGGCAGATGATGTTATAGACGGAATGTAAAAACTTAACTTGAAAAACTTTATACCCTTTATCTTTTGATTTGCAGCCACTGCAAGTAAAAGCGCTATGAAAGTTTGAATGGGGGTGACTATTATGGAGAAAAAGATTGAATTCCATAAGGTCTTCCAGAAGAGGGGATCATTCATCATCTGGTAAAAATTCTTCAATCCCACCCATGTAGGTGTGTACCCAGAAAACATTCCTTTGTATTTTGACATGTACTCGGACATGAATTGAGATCCACTCATTCTTTTATTCGTTTTTAAATTGACAAAATCTTCCATCAGTCTCTTCGAATCAAAGTACTTTTCAATGATTGCTCTTTGATCTTTGTCGAGTTTTATTCCCAACTGGGTTTGTATGAAATCGGCCGGATCAAACTGGGAAAGTAAATCTTTTGTGTTGAGATCTTTCATGCTGAAGATAAGCAAATATTGTTCCAATTGATCTTGAAGGTTGAACGTATTCTTATACTCCATCTGGCGCAATGGATTGTAATTTGTGAAACTGTAATAAATAGAAGCAAATATAGGATATATAACGAAGACTCCCACTACGATTATTATTGGCAATATGAAAAGATAACCAGCGAACCATTCTCTTATTTTCTTCAAATTATCACCCCAAAAATCGGGGAGGTTGTCCTCCCCGATCTTATTGTTGAGAAGCCCAGTTATTCCAATTTTGTGTTATATAATCCACCGCCTGTTCCACCGTTACTTTATTCTGCCATATGTTGTAAAGTTCGCTGTTTATGTTATCTAACAACTTCGAAGAATTCCCATTTGAAGTTGGTATAAACCATCCATGACCGTAACCTACCTGTTCGACGAAGACTTTGTCGGCAGGATTTTCAAAGACATTTTCTGACTTTTGAATTGAAAATCTTGTTGGGATAACCCCAAGTTTTTCGGTGAAAATCTTCATTCCATCCGTAAGAAGAAATTCCATGGCTTTCCATGCGGCATCTTTGTCAGGCGTGCTTCTCGACATGGCATAGCAAACGGTGTATATCATCGTTGCACGGGTCTTTTCCATGGGCATTACGGTCATTCCAAAGTTTATCTGCGGATAGGTCTCTTTAAGGAATGAATATGCCCATGGTCCTTCCATTATCATGGCAACTTTTCCGCGTCCAAAAGCGTCTCCATTCCATCCGGCACCTACATCTGAAGGTTGAATAGCGACATGATATTTGTTATGAAGATCAAAGTAAAATTGTATTGCTTGAATAGCCTGTGGGGTATTAAGTTCAGGTTGCATTTGAGAATTGACAACCTCTCCACCATTTTGGAATATAAAAGGCATTACACGGTCAAGAGCATTCGGGCTTAAAGAAAGAGCATAAATGCCATCCTGAGGATGGTTTAATTTTTCCGCAGCGCTAAGTAGATCTTGCCATGTCCAGTTATTGGTCGGATAAGGTACATTGTATTTATCGAAGATATCTTTGTTGTAGAAAAGGGCCAAAGTGGAGAAATCTTTCGGAAATCCGTATATGTGCCCATCGTATTCAAAAGGCTGAAGCAGAGAGGTTGCAAAATCGGAGACAGGGAAATTGTACTTTTTCACAAAATAATCGAGTGGATACACGGCACCAGATCTTATGAACTGCTGGGCGTACGATGAATCGAGGTAGAAAATGTCCGGTGCTGTGCCTGCGGAAAGTTCGCTCGTCAATTTGACAAGATAATTGCCAGGTATTGGCTGGTATTTCAATTCTATCTGACCTGCATATCTTTGATTGAATGCTTTAACAACGCTTTCCATTGCCTGTTGCTCAACAGGAGAAGAAACCCATCCACCAAGAGTTACGACCGTCACCGCAAAGAGTCCGATAGAAAGCATCGAAATCATTCCGATGACCAGAAGAAAAACTCTGCTTTTCATTAAAATCCCTCCTTTAAAATTTTTGATATTACAAACTCGGCTCCCACAGACCAGAGCTGAGGTGAACATGCAACCGGATAAGGGACTATATATTCATTTCCACCAAACAATTCTGGCAATCTCCAGTTGAAATAACGGGCTGCCTTAAAAAGAGATCTCGATAACTTTAGGGATTCTTTTTTGAAACCTCTTTCATACATTCCAAGCGCTATTATCGATGTATCATGAGGCCATACAGATCCATTATGATAGGCAATTGGATTGTATGCCTTCATCTTTGAGGACATCGTTCTTATGCCCCATCCTGTAAACATATCAGGCTCCATAAGTCTTTTCGTCACAAGGTATGCCCTTTCGTCATCGATAATTCCACTTATGAGGCAATGACCGGGATTTGAAGTTATAGAATCGACCTGTTCTCCATTACCGTCTATAGCGAGGGCGAAAAACTTCTCTTTTTCCATCCAAAAATCCTCGTTAAAGTTCTTCTTTAAAGTGACAGCCTTCTCAAAAAAATGTTTTGATAATTCTCCGGTGTAGAAACTTGAAAGGGTCATATAGGCCTCGTAAAGGTATGCCTGGACCTCTACGAGTTTGACAGGCGGTGTGGCCATTTTGCCATTCGAAAAGACCACAGAATCTCCTGAATCTTTCCATCCTTGATTGGAAAGTCCTTGGGGAGATTTAGATCTGTAATACAAATAACCATGTGAATCAACGTTTTCATCTAAATATTTTGCGGCCAGATCTATCGATTCTTTTAATTCATCAAAGATCCTTCCGTACATTCTCTGGTACCTTCCAACGGCCATCAAAAAGAGCGGCGTTGCATCTATGCTTCCGTAATATGCAGAAAATGGTACCTTTCCTGACAAAGCGTATTCTCCGACCCTTATTTCGTGGACTATCTTACCGGGCATTGCATCCTTTTCGTCGTCTCTTTTTCGAGACTGCGTTAAGGACAGGACCTTCAGAATATCGTGGGAAAGTTCGGGAAAAATATCCATCGTCTGGATTGCAAAGATAATAGAATCCCTTCCGAAAACAGTCGCAAACCATGGAAGTCCGGCGGCCGGGAAATAACCATATTTAGTATCTATTAAAAGCATTTTCACGTCTTCAACGGCATGTTTTATCATCGTAGAGCCTTTTTTGTTGAGATCAAATTTTATCTTTTTGGGCTCAACCGAAAAAAGTTCTGTGCCGTAAGTTTTCTTTTTGAACTTTACGTAGGGAAATATATCGAAGGAAATTTCAACGTGATCTTTGGCGTGGATCTTCACTTTCTCCGAATTTTTTCTCTTTACGATAACCTTGTGTTCTAAATACTCGCTTTTGTACGTTGTAATTTCTTCTCCGGCTTTTCTTTCAATTTTGACCTCTCTCTTTTCAGCTTTATCAGATCTTATTTCGAATATATCGTTGAAAGTGTAATCGATTACATTTCTAACAAATAAAGAGATTTCGGCATTTGAATAATTAAAGAAATCATAACTTACGCTCAATTTTTGGCCATCAACCCTGTATTTAACCTTCAAAAGCAGATCCTTGTCATGAAAACTCGAAGGAGACTTTGAAATAAACCAAAAAAAGATAGAATCATTTTTATACTCTCCAAGACTTAGAAAATCGAAATTTTGCGAAATCTCCGGGACAAATTTACCTATTATTCTTGTGTCCATATAATAAAGTCCTGCTGCCTTTCCATCGATAAAGCCTTTATCTCCTATTAAAACCATTAAATTGCCGGATTTTAAAGTGTACACACGATCACTCCCTAATCGTTGAATTTCTCCTGACAAGAAAAACATCAAGTACCTTTGATTCCACGTGTTTGCCATTGAGCATATCTATAAGAATCATTGCTGCATGCTTTCCAACTTCGTTTATAGGCTGCCTCACAGTCGTAAGAGAGGGATTTACCATCGCTGACAGAGGCACATCATCAAATCCTACAATCGGTATATCCTTTCCGACCCTTAATCCTGCTTCCTCAATGGCAGCCATAGCGCCTGTTGCCATAAAATCACCAGACACAAAGATTCCATCGAAGGAAAGATCTTTTAAGGCTTTTTGGGTAAGAATATATCCATTCTCTCTGTCTGAGTTTTTTTCAACGTATCTCACGAGACGTTCATCATATTCTATGCCTTTCTCTTTGTGAGCCCTTATATACCCAGATAGTCTATATCTTGTAGCGGCATGGCCTTTCGGACCATTTATAAATAAAATTCTTTTGCATCCAACTTCAAAAAGATGTTCTGTTGCTATAAATCCACCTTTTTCATTGTCAGTATCAACATATTCATAAGTCCCGACATTATTCGGTCTTCCTATAACAACAAATGGTATTCCGAATTTTTTCAAAGCAAAGATCCTTTCATCTCCGTCCATCACATCGAAAAGTATTAATCCATCGGCAAGTCCTTTGGCGGCTATTTCAAGGTAAGAATCTGTCTTGCCTTTCTTTTCGGTCGATATAACGAGATGATAATCAAGATCTGAAAGCACAGCACTCATTCCATGAATGAATTCAACAAAATACGGAAAAGATATGAAATAATCGAGATCGTGGGATATAACTATGCCTATTCCATTACTCGAATTTGTTCTAAGACTCTTGGCAGAATGGTTGGGAAAGTAATTCAATCTTTCTATAGTTTCAATAACACGCTTTTCCGTTTCAGGATCAACATTTCCAAGATGGTTTATCACTCTTGAAACGGTTGCGACAGAAACATTTGCAGCCCTTGCAACATCTTTTATCGTCATTCAAAACACCTCTTCATGTAATCGATTACATTATACTCATACTAAAAGCACTTTTCAAATCCTTTTATAAACGAATTTCGGAATTTTTCGGTGAAAAAACCCATTTTAAAGTAGATTAATTTTATAATCCTCGAAATATCTTTTCATAAGTCTTTAAAGATTCGTTGTTCTTATCAAACCGATCAAAAAATTGAAACAAGAAATTTTTTGATATGCAAAAGATTTAAAAGTGGTAAAATTTATTTAGTGTGATATGCAAAGAGGAGGAGATCGTCATGATAAAGAAATTAAGAATAATGACTCCAGGACCCACGCCAGTACCGGTAGACGTTTTGCTTGAAGGGGCACGTGAAACTCTTTATCACAGAAATCCTGAATTTTTAAAGATGTTGGAAACAGCCTCAAATGATCTAAAAAACATTTTTAGAACCAATGGACATGTTTTTATTCTTGCCTCTTCAGGAACCGGATCCATGGAGGCGGCGGTGGCAAATACTGTAAATCCGGGGGATAAGGTTATAACAGTAGTAGGCGGTAAATTCGGTGAGAGATGGGCAGATCTTTGCAAGGCGTACAATGCAAATATGATCGAGTTAGACATTGAATGGGGAGATTACGTAAGACCAGAACAGATCGAGAAATTGTTGAAAGAAAACCCAGACGTAAAGGTCGTCTTTACCACCTTAAGCGAGACATCAACTGGCGTTGTTAACGATATAAAGTCCATAGCCGAGATCGTCAAAAAAACCAATGCCCTTCTTGTGGTTGACGCGGTAAGCGGTATTCTCGCAGAGCCTCTTGAAACCGATCTATGGGGCGTAGATATCGTTGTTGCAGGATCTCAAAAGGCTTTCATGATGCCTCCTGGACTTGCATTTGTCGCGGTATCAGGAGAAAAGGCGTGGAAAAGAATTGAAGAGGTTAAGTCTCCAAGATATTATTTCGATCTGAGGGCGTACAAAAAATCCTATACAGATACTCCTTACACGGGAGCGGTAAATCTCGTTTACCAGTTGAACAAGGGCCTTGAAATGATAAAGTCCGAAGGAATTGAAAATGTATGGGCAAGGCATGCTATCTTTGGAAATGCCGTCAGAAAAGGTGTAAAAGCTTTGGGACTCGAACTTTTTGCAAAGAAGCCCGGAAATGTAGTAACAGCCGTTAAGGTGCCGGAAGGCGTCGATGGATCGAAATTTTTAAAATTCTGCCGCGAAGAATACGGCATGGTCTTTTCAGAAGGGCAATCCCAGTTAAAGGGAAAGATCTTCAGAGTCTCAAATCTTGGCTATGTTGATAAACTGGACATAATATCGGCAGTTGCAACAATAGAGATGGCAATGAACAAATTTGGAAAGAAGGTACCGATGGGAGCAGGCGTGAAGGCTGCAGAAGAAGTTCTTTTGGGAGATGAGAGAGAATGAAGTTTAAAGTTTTGGTTAACGATCCGCTCGCGCCGGACGCGATAAGGATTTTAAAGAACGCGAATTTGGAAGTGGAAGAAAGAGAGTATTCAAAAGAAGATTTACCAAAACATATTGGTGAATACGACGGGATAATAGTTAGAAGTGCTACAAAGGTTACGAAAGAGGTTATAGAGGCTGGCAAAAAATTAAAGGTCATAGGACGCGCCGGAGTTGGTCTTGATAACATAGATCTCAATGCGGCCAAAGCGCACAACATACCGGTTTTAAGCACTCCAACCGCAAATGCCATAAGCGTTGCAGAACTCGTTTTCGGATTTATGATTTCGGTCTCGCGCCATATTGTAACGGGAACTACAACCTTAAGAGATGGAAAGTGGGAAAAGAAAACTCTCGAAGGAGTCGAACTGTACGGCAAAACTCTTGGAATAATAGGTTTTGGAAATATAGGGGCAGAGGTTGCGAAAAGAGCCTTTGCATTTGGGATGAAGGTCATAACCTATGATGTAATTCAAAACAAGCGCGGCCTTGACGTTGAATTTGTTCCTTTAAATGATCTCCTTAAAAATTCAGATTACATAACAGTTCATCTGCCACTTTTAGATTCAACAAAGCATGTAATATCTGACGAACAATTTTCTATGATGAAAAGATCTGCGATCTTTGTTCATGCGGCCCGCGGTGGGATAGTCGATGACAGAGCGCTTTTGAACGCTCTAAAGACCGGCAAAATCGCAGGCGCGGCCCTTGATGTTTTTGAATCCGAACCATTGGACGAGATAGGCCGTCAGATCGTATCAATGCCTAATGTCGTTGCGACGCCACATCTTGGAGCCTCAACAATAGAGGCACAGGGTCGAGTGGGACGCGAAATAGCGGAAAAAATCGTCGATTTCTTCAAGGGAGTGAAATAAATGGCATCTCCACAGGATATACTGAAAAAGGCATATGAGTATGAAAAAGATGTCGCGCAATTTTTGAGAGACATAGTCGCCATTCCAAGTTATTCCGGCCAGGAAAAGGCCGTTGTTGACAGAATCGCGGCAGAGATGAAAAAAGTAGGCTTTGACGAGATCAAAATAGATGGTCTTGGAAATATCTTTGGAAGAATTGGAAATGGAAAAAAGAAGATCGCGATGGATGCGCATGTCGATGTTGTCGGAGTCGGAGATCCAACTCAGTGGAAACATGACCCATTTAAGGGTAAAGTGGAAAACGGTATAATCTACGGAAGGGGTGCCGGAGATCAAAAAGCCGGCATGGCCTCCATGGTGTACGCCGGCAAGATAATAAAAGATCTTCACCTTGAGGGTGATTACACTCTCTACGTTGTCGGATCTGTGATGGAAGAGGAATGCGATGGATTGTGCTGGCAGTACATAGTTAAAGAGGATAAATTTATTCCAGATTACGTTGTGATAACAGAGCCTACAAATCTCAATATTTACAGGGGACACAGGGGAAGAATAGAGGTCGAGATCCGGACAAAGGGAAAATCTGCCCATGCGGCAATGCCTGAACGCGGCGAAAATGCAATTTACAAAATGGCAAGGATAATTTTGGGAATTGAAAAGTTGAACGAGAGACTCAAATCCGATTCTTTCCTCGGCAAAGGGACAGTTGTTGTATCTCAGATCTTTTTCAAATCTCCTTCTGAAAATGCAGTTGCCGATGAATGTACAATCCATATAGATAGAAGACTCACGGCAGGAGAGACGAAGGAAAGTGCAATAGAAGAGTTCAAAAAAGTCATAAAGGAAGCAGGAGTTGAGGCCGAAATAATCGAGTTAACCTATCATGGAAAGGCCTACACGGGTAAGGAATATTCTTCAGAAAAATATTTCAGAACATGGGTTATGGATGAAAATTCCGAAATAGTTCAGGCTGCCGTCAAGTCTTACAGAGACCTTTTTGGTTCTGAACCCAAGGTAGACAAATGGAATTTTTCAACCAACGGAGTTGCAACGGCCGGCCTTTTCAAAATACCAACCGTAGGATTTGGACCTGCCAACGAGATATATGCCCATGGCGTTGACGATCAGGCACCAATTGATCATCTTGTAAAAGCGGCTGCTTTTTATGCATATTTACCTCAAAAAATAGTGAAGGAGTGATAAAATGGGTACTTTGTTGCGCGGAAGGCATTTCATCACAACGCAGGATTTTACAAAGGAAGAAATCGATCTGATGTTAGAAACTTCCTTTGATTTGAAAAGGAGGTTTGCGAGGGACGAGTTAACACCATGGCTGCTTTATAAAACTGTCTTCATGATCTTTTACGATGAATCTACAAGAACGAGAAACTCGATAGAGGCAGGCATAACCCAGTTAGGAGGCCATGCACATTACCTTGTGCCTGAAATGATGCAGGCCGATACAGCCAAGGTTTTGAGCAGATTCGGTCATGCGATAGCGGTAAGGCACTGCGCGTTTGGACAGGGAAATAAATTTTTGAGAGATCTTGCCGCCAACTCTAATGTTCCTGTTTTAAACCTTCAGGATGATGTCTACCATCCAATGCAGGTTTTGGCCGATTTAATGACCATTCAGGAAAGGTTTGGAAAGAACCTGAAAGGCCTTAAGGTTGGCATAAGTTGGGCATACGCAGAAAGCCATCTTAAGCCACTGTCAGTCCCTCAATCCCAGATATTGCTCTTTGCAAGGTATGGAATGGATATAACTCTGGCCTATCCAGAAGGATTTGATCTAATGCCCGACATAGTCAAACAAGCCAAACTCAATGCCGAAGCCGGTGAGGGTAAATTGACGATAACTCATAATATGGATGAGGCATTCAAAGACGCAGACGTAGTCATTCCAAAATCATGGGGTGGATTTTACACGATACCCAATCCTTTGGAGGCAGACAAATACAAAGATAAAATATGGGCCGAGGCCGCAAAGCATAAAGACTGGATATGCGATGAAAAAAGAATGAGCCTTACAAAGAAACATTCAGTATACATGCACGCTCTTCCGGCAGATCGTGGAAAGGAAGTTGTTGATTCCGTCATAGATGGTCCGCATTCAATAGTTTGGGACGAAGCCGAAAACAGACTCCACACCGCAAAGGCCGTTATGGCACTGACAATGGGAGGAAGGCCTTGAATGATTTAGGAATAATAGGCGGAAAGATTTTTGACGGTGCCAGATCATATATTGCGAATATTTACATCAGAGATGGTTGCATAACAGCGATCACCTCTGATTATCTTGAATCAAAAGAAAACTACCCTGCCGTTGGCAAGTACGTCATGCCCGGTCTTATAGATCCGCATGTGCATTTTTCGCTTTCTCTGGGTAAATACAGATCGGCAGATGATTTTGAATCGGGATCTATAAGTGCCGCATTTGGAGGGATTACGACTTACATAGATTTTTTGGATCCTGTAACTCACGAAGATGAGATAGATGAAAAATTTTTAAAAAGATTAGAAGAGGCAAAAAACTCTCACATAGACTATTCATTCCACATGACAATAGCCCATCCGGACATCGATCCTGTTATCCTTGCAAAGCGAACGCTTGCTCTTGGTATAAATAGTATAAAAACCTTTACGACCTACAGCACTTCAAATCGTATGACAGACAATGGATATATTTTAGATCTGCTATCGATAACGAAAAAATATGGAATAATCGAAACCTTTCACGCCGAAGACGATGCAATAATACTTCACAGATCAAAGATGAAAAAGAAGCAGTTACCCCAAGATCTGCCATTTTTACATCCTTACGAATCTGAGATGTCGGCTGCCATGAGTATAGCGGCAATGGCAAAAATGACAAACGGCCAGGCATATATTGTTCATAATTCAAGTGGAATCTCAGTCAAAATGATAAAGAAATTAGATGCTTCCGCAAATTTGAGGCTCGAAACGTGTCCTCAATATATCTGCTTAAATGATGATTTATATGAAAGAGACGATGCATACCTTTACACTTTAGTGCCTCCTTTAAGATCACGTTTAGAATCAGTCTATCTGCACAAAGCGTTTAAAGACGGATCGATCTCGACTGTCGGAACAGATCACTGTCCGTTCAAAAAAGCCGAAAAGTTTGAAAATAGATTTAATTACGACTCTATGCCAAATGGGATCGGTGGAGTTGAAACTTCTTTCGTTTTGCTCTACAACATGGATCGCTCGGAAAAAAATGTCAATACCCTCGTGAATATGCAGAGTGTCAATGTTGCCGAAACATTTGGCCTTAAGAACAAGGGAAAAATCGCCATAGGCGCCGATGCAGACATAGCGATCTTCGATCCGTCTGTTAAATGGACCATCAGTATATCAAATCTGCACACGAAAGCGGACTATACGCCATATGAAGGAACAGATGTGATCGGCAAATTCATTTCTGTCATATCAAGAGGAAGATTCGTCATTAAAGACGGAGAGTTTGTTGGAAAAAGGCTAAAGGGGAAGTTTGTAAAAAGGAGGAAGGTCTTTTGGCCTACACGATAGGAAATGCCATAATTTATACAGGAGATGAAATTATAGAAGATGGTTACATCTCCTTTGATGATCGCGTAATCTCGACAGGTAAGATGGATGATTTGAAATCAAAGGTCAATTACGATGCTCACGGAATGCTTTTAATGCCAGCATGGGTAAATGCGCACACGCATATTTATTCGGCTCTCGCACGGGGAATGAATATTTATTTCAATCCAAAAACATTTACCCAGATACTCGATCAATTATGGTGGAAACTCGATAGAAATTTGGGCCAGGCCGAAATAGAGGCAAGTGCTTACGCGGCAGCAGCCGATCTTATTCATTCCGGTGTATCGACGATCTTCGACCATCATTCAAGTCAGAATTTCATCAAAGGATCTTTGGCAATTTTAAAGAAAGTAATTGTGGATACGGCCGGAATGAGAGGAATTTTTTGTCACGAAACAAGCGACAGAGATGGAACACAGATCGAATCTATAGAAGAAAATATTGATTTTTACAAATTGAACAGATCCGGAACAGTCGCCGGCATGATGGGATTGCACGCTTCATTTACCTTAAGTGATACTACCCTAAGAGAGGTTTCAAAAGTATGCGATGGAAAGATACCAATCCACATACATGTTGCGGAAGGAATAGAAGATGAAGTGTATTCAATAAACGATTACGGTTTGCGAGTAATCGAAAGGCTTGACAAACATGGACTAACCATTCCAAATTCCATCTACGCTCATTGTATACATGTCGACGAATCAGAGGCAGAAATGATAGGTAAAAGCAAGGGGTTTATAGCAAACGCAACTCAATCTAATATGAACAACGCCGTTGGTATAGCAGACATAGGAATGCTAAGTAAACGCGCAAAGGTAGTTATCGGTGATGATGGATTTGGCTTTTCTCCGCCATTTGATTTGAGAATAACACCTCTCGGTCAAAAGATCGCAAAAAATTCTCCTACCGCATTTTCGACTTCCGATTTGAAATCCTTAATAGACAATACGTTTGAACTCGCATCAAATCATCTTAACTTAAAATTTGGAAAAATAAAGACCGAATATGTGGCCGATCTTATGGTAATAGATTACAGATCTCCAACGCCTGTAAGCAAAGAGAATTTCTGGGATCATATATTTTTTGGAATTGGCTCACCGGTAAGATCTCTTTTTATAAACGGCAAGCCTGTAATGATAGACGGAGAAATAAAAACATTCGATGAAGATGAGGTAAAAAAAGAGTCTAGAAGAATAGCCCGGATTTTGTGGAACAAAGTAAAGTAAGGGGGGAAAAAGATGGATTTCTCTACCGAAATAGCAGGACTTCACCTCGAAAATCCTTTGATGCCGGCGGCAGGGCCGCTGACTGGTGATGATAAAAAAATGAAATACATTGCCTCTCTCGGAGTAGGCGCAATGGTGACAAAAACGATTTCTACCGAGGCGGCAAAGGTTCCAAGACCATGTATCGTCGCAACAAAAGATTATGTTGTAAACGCAGAGTTGTGGTCCGAATACGGGCCGGATAAGTGGATAGAGGAATTCTTGCCGGGAATCCAGTCTTTAAAGATTCCAAAGATCATAAGCATAGGATATTCAAAATCACAGATAGAATATCTTGTACCGCGTTTAAAGGATTTTGGAGATGCATTCGAAATCTCGACCCATTACACGGGAAAAGATATTGCACCGATAATCGAGATCGCAAAAAGCGCGATAAGATTATCCAAAAAACCCATATTCATGAAGGTCAGTCCACACATGCCCGATCCCGTTGAATTCGCGCAAAAAATGAAGGAGGCCGGTATTGCCGGCATAGTCGCGGTTAACTCTTTCGGACCCGTTTATTACGTTGATCCGAAATTCGGCCATCCGACTCTCGGATCCGAGAACAGATATGGATGGATCTCTGGGCCGATAATAAAGCCCATCGCGCTTTCAATAGTCTTAAGGATAAAGCAGAACGTGGATATACCTGTCATTGGGGTGGGAGGGATAAGAACTGCAGACGATCTCGTTGATTTCCTTGAGGTGGGAGCATCAGCCGTTGGAATGCTTTCATCTGCTTTGATATACGGCAAAGAACAATACAAAAGGATCGTCGGTGGCCTCGAGATGGCTTTGAAAAAGCGTGGATATTCATCCGTAAAAGACGCGATAGCGAGCAAAATTGAAAAAAGATCTCCCGAATTCACGGTAAGAAATCCTCAAATAGATGCCAAAAAATGCACACTTTGTAAAATGTGCGAATATGTATGCCCTTACTTTGCCATAACCGTAACAGATCATGTTGAGGTTGACAAAAATGCGTGTTTTGGATGCGGCCTGTGTCAGACAAGATGTCCGGTTGATGCAATAAGCGGCGTGCTTGAATAACTTTGCAGTATTATAACAATGATTCCGGCTCAATTGCCGGAATTTATTTTTATGCCAGATAAATAAAGACAGATTTTGAATATCCATGTAATTTTATGAAATAACAAGATTATTTAATTTATTGTTTATTTTCGACTATATTTGGTAAAAAAACCTGATATTTAGCGTTTGATTAGGATGGCAAATTATAATATAATTTTTGAAAACGTTTGCAAGGTGAAAAGAATGGTAAGCGGAAAGAGCATAAAAGATGTTGCAAAGGTGGCAGGCGTTTCAATTTCAACAGTATCAAGGGTTTTAAATGAATCACAAAACGTGAGCGCAGAACTAAAGCAAAAGGTCTTGGATGCCGTCCAAAACCTTGGATATCGTTCAAATACAATTGCTCGTGCCCTAAAGGGTATGCCTACAAAGACCTTAGGGCTTTTGATACCAACAATTGAAAATCCTTTCTTCCCTTCAATGGTAAGAGGCGTTCAAGACGAGGCGCACCGGAACGGATATTCAGTCTTTCTTTGCAACACCGATGGATCTCGAATTATAGAGGAAACACAATTTAAATTATTGCTTGATAAAAAAGTCGACGGTATAATACTTGTTGCCTCCAAGTACACAACAAGATATTTAAAAAATGGAATGGAATTTCCGATCGTCATGATCGATAGGTACGTTAATTCACCGAATTTCTCCTATGTGACCGTTGATCATACCATTGGAATAAGGCTTGCAATCGAACATCTCTACTCTCTCGGCCACAGAAAAATAGCATTTCTCGGATCAAAACTGCTTTCATCCGGAGCAAGAGAACGTTTTCAATCATATAAAAGATACATCGAAGAATTCAAAATGAAATTCGACGATTCACTCATAATTCTGGGAGAATACACTTATGAAAGTGGCATAAAAATGGTTGAAGAGTTGATGAAAAGAAAAGTAAAGTTCGATTCAATTTTATGCGGAAATGATCTCATAGCATTCGGTGTTATCGAGGGATTAAAAAAATATGGAATAAAGGTTCCAAAAGATGTTTCTGTTGTTGGATACGATGATATAACTTTTTCTTCTTACCATAATCCTAAATTGACAACGATACGCCAGCCAACTTACGAAGTTGGACAGATGGCCACAAGAATAGTCATAGACATGATCTCAGGCGTAGATAGAAGAGTCAAACATATAAAGATAGAACCTTCCCTTGTAATCAGAGAAACAACACGCAAAAGAGGAAGTGAAATTTAATGGAAATACTAAGAGTAGAAAACATAAAAAAGAGTTTTTCCGGAGTTAGCGTCTTGAAAAATATAAATTTATCCATAAAGTCTGGAGAATTACACGCAATCGTCGGAGAAAATGGGGCTGGCAAATCAACTTTGATGAAGATCATCGCAGGAGAACTTGAACCGGACTCTGGCAAAATATATCTGAACGGAAAAGAAGTCCAGTTTCATTCTCCTTTAGATGCAATTAACTCTGGAATTGCGCTAATACACCAAGAATTCAGCCTTGTGCCTCAACTAACCGTTTATGAGAATATCTTTCTTGGAAGAGAAATATCAAAAAGTTTTTTAGGGATAGATTTCATTGACAGAAAAGCGATGAAAAAAGAAGCACAGAATGTTTTGAAGACATTTGGGATTGAAAATATACCTGTAAATTCCAAAATAAAAGATTTGAGTGTCGCCAACAAGCAACTGACTGAAATAGCCAAAGCCTTATCGACAAATTCCAAAATTTTGATAATGGATGAACCTACGGCCGCCCTTACCCTAAGAGAAACTGAAAAACTCTTTTCTATACTGACAAATTTAAAATCGAACGGAGTAACAATAATATTTATCTCACACCGCCTTGAAGAAATATTTCAAATAGCCGACTCTGTGACAATTCTGCGAAACGGTGAATTGATAGCCACAAAACAGATAAATGAAGTTTCAATGGAAGAAATCGTCAGCATGATGATAGGGAAAAGCATGAGTAACAGATTTCCTCCAAAACCTTCAAAAAAGATCGGCGATAAGTTCTTCGAAGTAAGAAATATTTCTTCAGACGCTTTTAAAGGAATAAATTTCTCATTGCGAAGGGGAGAAATACTTGGGATAGCCGGACTTGTGGGATGCGGTAACACACAGGTTGGAGAAAGTATATATGGTCTTAGAAAGTTCGACGGAGAAATATATTTCGAAGGTAAAAAGATAAACATTTCAAAGCCAACCGACGCGATAGAAAATGGCATCTTCCTTGTTCCCGAAGACAGACATGATCTCGGTCTTGTTTTGCAATTAAGCGTTAAAGAAAATCATTCACTTCCAAATCTTGATTTGTTTTCTAAATTGGGTTTCGTTTCGACTTCCACAGAAAAGAAATCGGTAAAGGATACAATTGCGTATCTAAATACCAAAGTAAGCAGCATAAATCAAATAGTTGAAAATTTGAGCGGTGGAAATCAGCAAAAGGTTGTTCTTGGAAAATGGCTCGTAAGGTCTCCGAAGGTTTTAATTCTGGATGAGCCCACAAGGGGAATAGATGTCGGGGCAAAATTCGAAATTTACAAATTTATATATGAACAATCTTCTAAAGGAGTGGGAATAATATTGATATCCTCAGAACTTGCCGAAGTACTGAATCTCTCTGACAGGATTTTAGTTATGAGTGAGGGAAGGATAACTGGAGAATTAGATCCTCAAAACGCCACACAGGAAGATATTCTAAGATTGGCTGTAAAAGGAAAGGAGTCTTAAAATGACGCTATCAAATGGATTTATAAGAAGATACGGAGTCATCTTTGGTCTGGCCGGCATAATAATATTTTTTGCCATTGAATCTCCAAATTATTTTTTCACCCCTTCAAACTTTATACTCATTTCTAAGCAATCCTCTATAAACATATTGCTTGCTTTGGGCGAAATGTTTGTAATCCTGACTGCAGGCATAGATCTCTCGGTTGGAGCGATAGCAGGATTAGTTGGCGCTGTCGCGGCCGGCACTATAGTCGCAACTGGCAATCTTTTTCTCGGACTTATTGCTGGCATCGGAATTGGAATCGCGTTTGGACTCATAAATGGAGTTATAGTGGCTTTTGCAAAGGTACCTGCCTTTATAGCGACCCTTGCGACGATGTCTGCCATAACAGGAATAACACTTATATACACGCAGGGTGAGCCAATATGGAATTTGCCATCCTCTTTTGATTTCATAGGACAGGGCAATCTTGCAGATATTCCTTTTTCGATAATTTTAATGGCACTTGCATTTGTCGCTGCATGGATTGTGCTTGAGAAAACCAAATATGGACGCCATATTTACGCTGTCGGAGGTAACATAAAGGCATCAAGAGCGGCCGGTATAAAGATATCGGCAGTCCTTGTGAGCGTCTACGCTATAAGTGGTCTTCTATCAGCCATTGGCGGTATAGTACTTGCATCAAGGTTAGGAACGGCCGAACCAACGGCGGGTTCAGGTTATGAGCTCGATGCCATAGCGGCAGTTGTTTTAGGAGGTACAAGTCTCTTTGGCGGAGAAGGATGGGTTGTTGGAACAATAATAGGAGGATACATAATAGCAGTTTTGAACAATGGAATGACAATAATGAACATCTCTGCATATTACCAGGAAGTTGTAAAGGGATTAGTCATATTGCTTGCCGTAATGCTTACAAGTTTTGGTAAAAAATATTGGAATGAATAGGGCCTTGGCCCTAATTTTTAGGGAGGTGGATAAAGTGAAAACCTTTTTAGTGGTGGCGTTGATGATCGCCGGCATAGCAGTTCTGTCCATGGCAATGACGATTGGTTTTTGTGTTTCAACACTTAACAACCCTTACTTCGTTTCTTTTACAAATGGAGCAAAGGCTGAAGCACAGTTACTCGGCATCAATTTGATTGTCATGAACGCAAATAACAGCAACAGCACACAGTTAAACCAGGTCGAAGATTTGATCCAAAGAAAGGTAGATGCTATTATTTTGAACCCAACGGATTCTGATGCACTCGTTCCTGCCGTAATCGCAGCAAACAAGGCTGGAATACCAGTCATCACGCTTGACAGATCCGTAAATGGCGGAAAAGTCGCCATGTACATCGCTTCTGACAACGTTGAGTATGGAAAATTAGAGGCCCAATACGCGGTGAAATTACTCAATGGAAGTGGAAATGTAGTCCTTCTTACAGGCATTCCAGGAGCATCTGCAACGCGTGATAGAACAAAGGGCATAATGGAAGTGTTGTCTCAGTATCCAAATATGAAAATAGTCGCAAATCAAACTGCCCAGTTTGACATGGCCAAAGCAATGTCAGTTATGGAATCGATCCTTGTTGCACACCCGGATGTGAATGTTGTGATAGCCGAAAATGATGAAATGGCTCTTGGAGCAATTCAGGCAATAAAGGCAGCCGGAAAGAGTGGAATAATAGTCATAGGAGGAGATGGAATTCCTCAGGGAATTCAAGCCGTAAAGGATGGAACAGAGGCTG
>PNIW01000036.1 GCA_002878315.1 Mesoaciditoga sp.
AATGTGGCAGCCGTTATTCCGCCATTTGACATTGTACTGGCTGCAACGGTAAGCCCTGGTTGTGTTACAAATTGGCCATTGGATATGAATGGGTACGGTGTTCCGTTTATGTAGAACGCCGCGCTCTGAATTGGGATGTTATTAGGATCTTTTACTATTATCGTTGCATTGTAAGTTGTATTCGACGATGCCAAATTGATGTAGTGATCCATATTTTTACCATCCAGCATGTAAGGTATAGTTGCGGATCTTGTCTGCAAAGTCGCCTGAACTGTTGGCTGTTTGCTTCCAATCACAACCGTTGCGGACGTTGTGTTGGAATTCGAAAGTTTGTTGAGATTATCTGTTGCAAGAACACTTAATTTGTACAAAGTGTTTGTATACGTCGCCGTAAACGATACGTAAGATGAAGGCGTTGATGTACCCGATATTTGCTTTTGATTCAATGGCATTCCTTGTAATGTATTATTGGCATAATATGTTGCTTTCACAGTTAGTTCATATCCGTACACCGTTGCAACTACTGTCGGAGAAGCGCTTGAGTAAACATAACCGTTGAGCGGTGTTAGATAACCTTTATTACCGGATGATCCTGGATTATAGAAACTTACGCTTATAACCGGTTTGGCCGCGTCTATCCAGATCTGAAGTGCGTTTGTGGTTACCTTTCCTGCGTTGTCAGTTACTGTCGCCGTGACTGTCCATGTCGCATTGGCAGTATATGTAGGCGCATTCAGAACTACCGTGTATGTAGCCTCAAGAATCTGCCCAAACTTACCAGATGAAACAAGTTGTTTCAATGTTGCGCTCTGACCGTTGACGACAACCGATTTAATTCCACTAAGATTATCAGTTGCCTGTATCGTAAAGGTTACAGGTGTTCCGGCAGCCGCAACGGTTTTGTCGTAACTGTAAATCGTTCCGGTGGCAGCAGTTAGCGTTGCTGTAGGTGCTGTAGTATCATATACGAATACAGTGCTCGTTGTGGCAACTTTCCCGGCCATATTTGTCACGGTTGCTTTGTATGTGTAAGATGCCTGGCTGCTAAATGTAAGAGTTGTAGCGGCAGAGAATGGAATTTCGGTGTAACTATTCGAGACAACTGTTGATCTTGTAGATGTTCCCGAAACTTTATTGTAACTGAACTGAACAGTTACGTCTGATTCGTTAAGCACTTTTACACTTGCCGATGCTGTTGCTTTATTCGTGAACACAAGTGTCGCAGACGGTGTCCATATAACCTGCGGACCGCCGTGTACATTGTTTATGACGTAACCAGTCACTGTATAGGTATTTCCAACACCACTTGTGCCGACAAGTTGGATATTGTACTTTCCGTTAGGCAAGGTGTTTAGGTTCTTCCAGACGAAAGCGTAAGATGCAGTTTTCGTGTTGGCGAAATTCTTGCTTCCTATCGTAACCCATCCACCGTTATCCGCGCCCGTTGCACCAAGCGTCTGGTAAGAAAGGGTCAGATTGGCAATTCCGGAGTAATTGTCAGTCGCTTCGGCTGTTATCGTTACTGAAGATGCATTAGCAGTCTGTGTTGCTGGAACAAGTTTTAATTGCGGTAATGAATTATCTATATTAACTGGGTAGGATGTTCCAGTTGCCCTCTGGTTTGCATTGTCAACTGTAACGATGAAGTAAGTTCCGGAGGCTGTTATCGTGAATGAATAGGAGGTAGCCCCGGCTGTACCAGATTTGGCAGTACTAGACGCGCCATTTTTGTAAAGCGCAACTGTCTTTATCGCGTATACCCAGTTAGGATTGATCTTTGCCGTTAATGTCGCGGCCTTGTAATATCCATTGACCGATGCGGCAGGCGTTGTTGTCAAAACCTCTGTGAAGACATTTTGATTCGGCATGTAAACGTTAACTGTCGCGGGTGATGTCAAAGCTGTTGCAACGTTGAGTGCGAGATCCTGTGCGCTTATCCATGATTTGTATGTTCCCGGCAAAAGATTCGCCGTGTTAACGGTTGCAACCCAGAGCCCTGTAGAACTCTGTGTTAGAGCATATGTTGCCGGCGTCGCGTTGTCTGTCTGGAGATTGAGAGCAACGCTGCTGAGATACGGGCTTGTTACACTCGCGACAACAGTTATCGTGCCAGAGGTTGAATAAGGAACTCCGTTGTATGTTGAAAGTCCGTACAAGTAGGCATATTTAATTGATGGTGCCGCTGTTACACGGACAATGGTCAATTTAAGAGATGTAGAAAGATTTGCGTAGTTTGTAACCTTTGCCGTGAAGGCTTCTGTGGCGTTGTTTGTGAGACCCGAAACATCAACTGTCGCCGTTCCATTCCTTGTCAACGAGAATGGTTGTGTTCCAAGCGTTGCCGCAGAGGTCATCCAGTATGGATCGGCGGCGTAAATTTGGAATGTTGTCGGGTTTATTCCAACGTAGAGAGTATTTCCACTCGATGGAATTCCTTTGTAAGATGCTCTTAAGACCGGAGCAGATTTGACAACGACGTAAGTTTGCGTTGCCGCTACGGCATTTCCACCTATTGACACGTCTTTAAGCACAAAGGTTGTTGTTCCGGCAGAGGTTAATTTGCTAACCGGTATTGTGATCGGATATGAGGCGTTAAGCACTTTAACGGCCGTTGCAACGTTGACAAATGTCGCAAACGGTGTGCCGTTTACCAAAAAGCCTTCATACTGGGATGTGTAATCTGTGGCTTTGGCCGTGAAGGATACGTTGCCGCTGACACCATTTATATATTTCGTATTGTAAAGCGGCGTTGCCGCACTAAGCGTTACCTTCTGCGCGGCCGGATAGGTTATGTAGAAATATCCCGTCGTCGATGTCGCCACAGGCGTATTGCCATTTCCGTAGAAGACCACGTAGTAAGTATGAGGTCCTGCGTGATTCGCTGTTATGTAATAATTGGCGACATAACTCTTCTCTATTACAAGCGGTGTACTTCCAACACTTGCCTTTGCAAGGGTGACAGGAGCATTTGTTGGAGTTGCGGGTATTGGCTGGCCGTCAACGTAAACGTTGACACCTTTTAAGAGACTATTTCCCTTGAAGACGTTTATCGTGAACATAACCGCGCCATTCTCCGAAGGGCCAACTGGATAAAGATAAATTCCATTGGCGTTGTTCAACTGAACCGCATAAGTTATAGTACCGGTAGTTACCGGGTAAACATTCACCGGAATATTTATTTCGGTCATCAAATGTGACGAACTGTTGTCGTAGACTTTAACGTCAACAAGATATTGAGCGGGTTGAGTAACGACTGGCGCCGTAAACGTGAAGGTTGCCGGACTTGAATATTTGATCGTAGTACTTGCCAGGAATGTGGCGACTATTCGTGCTATACCGCTGTTACTCTGGGCATTCACGGTGAAGGTAAATGGTAGCCCCGAATATGCGGTTATTTGTGCCGGTGAGGGAGTTACAGTGGGAGGCACCTTAGGCTGTGGCAAGAAACAACTCGACAGCACAAGTGCTACAACCACCACCGACATTAAGAGCAAACCCAGTTTCCCCTTTTTACTCATGGGCAATCCTGGTTACTCCTTGAGCACCAGGAAACACCTCCTTTACAAAGATTTTATACTTTCAAAAACTCACTCCCCCCTGCGGGCGAGACAGAGGATCGATTATTGAAAATTATACTATGCAAAGTCAAGAATGTCAAGTTACTTCACGGCATCTTTCTCGTTTTTGAGCAGCGCAAAAAAGTCTTCGTTACTTTTTGTCTCCTTCAGTTTGGAGATCATGAGGGTTATCGCTTCTTCCGGATTCATGGAACTTATGAATCTTCTCAAAAGCCAGACATTTTTAAGTGTTTTTTCATCGAAGAGCAACTCTTCCTTTCTGGTTCCGGAAAGGTTAAGATCGATTGCCGGGAAGATCCTCTTGTTCGCAAGTTGCCTTGACAGAACAAGTTCCATATTTCCAGTACCTTTGAACTCTTCGAATATAACATCGTCCATCTTTGATCCGGTCTCAATAAGCGCAGTCGCTATTATGGTAAGACTCCCTCCCTCTTCTATGTTCCTTGCGGCGCCAAAGAAATGTTTGGGCCTGTAAAGCGCCGAAGCGTCAACGCCACCTGAGAGGAGCTTTCCCGAAGGCGGAAGATAAAGGTTGTAGGCTCTGGCAAGTCTTGTTATGCTGTCGAGGAGTATCACGACATCATAATGGTATTCGACGAGCCTTTTTGCTTTTTCGAGAGCGAGTTCGGCTATTTCTATTTGCTTTTCCGAAGGCATGTCAAATGGAGCCGCTATGACTTCGGCATTGACGGATCTTTGCATGTCCGTTACTTCTTCCGGACGCTCGTCTATTAAAAGCACCATTCTTTTGGTATTCGGATGGTTTGTCGCGATACCGTTGGCTATGTGCTTGAGGATGGTCGTCTTTCCGGCCTTTGGAGGGGAAACTATAAGGCCTCTTTGGCCCTTTCCTATGGGAGAGAAGATATCTATAAGGCGGGTGTCCAAATACTGCGGTTCGGTCTCGAGTATGAATCTTTCATTCGGATAGAGCGCCGTCAGATCTTCGAAATTAACCCTTTCATTGGAGAGAGAAATGTCTTTGTAATTTACGGCTTCAATCTTCAAAAGGGCAAAGTACTTTTCTCCCTCTTTCGGCGGTCTTGTCTGACCCGATACGGTGTCTCCATCCAAAAGTCCAAATTTCTTTATCTGTGAGGGCGAAACGTATATGTCATTTGGACTTGGCAGGTAACTGTCGACTCTTAAAAGGCCGTATCCGCCCTCCTGAATTTTGAGAACCCCCTCTTTGAATTTGTACCCCTTTGATTCCGCCTGTATTTTGAGAATTTCGGAGATGAGATCGTCTTTTCTGTATTGCGCTACTCTCTGGATCCCTAAACTTCTTGCTATTTCGTAAAGTTCTTTTATTCTTAATTCCTGAAGTTTTTTTATGTCTAAATCTTCTAAAATTTTTTTACCGGCCTGTCCTTCTTCAGCCACGAAGGTCTCCTTTCCTTTCATTTTAAATTTTCCTGGTACTTCTTCCAGTCTTTCAAAAATCTTTCCAGACCGACATCTGTAAGGGTATGTTTGAACATTTGCTTTATTATTTCAAATGGAATTGTCGCTATATGTGCACCCATTAAGGCGGCAATTCTGACGTGCTCTGGACTTCTTATGCTTGCGGCTATAACCTCTGTTTCAAATCCGTATATCGAATATATGTTCAATATATCGCTTAAGACATTCATCCCATTGTTTCCTATGTCATCTAACCTTCCTATAAACGGACTTACAAAAGTCGCTCCCGCTTTGGCCGCAAGCAATGCCTGATTTGCGCTGAATACGAGTGTAACGTTCGTCTTTATTCCTATCTGGGAAAGCGTTCTGACGGCCTTTATTCCATCTTCGGTCATTGGAATCTTTATGGTGACATTGTCGGCGATCTTCGAAAGGTCTTTTGCCTCCCTTACCATGCCATCGTAATCTGTCGAGACTACTTCAGCGCTGACTGGTCCTTTTACTATGCTGCATATTTCGGCTATTCTCGTTTTGAAATCTATCTTTCCTTCCTTGGAAACAAGCGTTGGATTTGTCGTTACGCCATCCAAAATTCCCCACGATGCTGCCGTCTTTATCTCTTCGATATTGGCAGTGTCGATGAATATTTTCATTCAAATCACCTCTTTTATCGATTTGCAACGTGAATCGCAAGTTCGTAAAGCAATATGTAAATTCCAATGTTTTCAAATATGATAAGAGTTAGAAAACCAGGTTTGCAATCCTTTTTCTTTGTAATGAGAGATACAAGGAGAACGCCGAAAGCCCCTCCGAAGAAAATATAGAGTGTTTGATTGAATTTGCTAACTTTTAAAGACATTTCTTTGGTCTTAGACCAGGTCATTAATGAAGAAATAACATTGATAACAATGAAGAAAGTTATAATTTGCCACATCATCGTAAAAAGACTACCCGGCAGGGTAGTCTTGTCATTCTTCTTTTACAAGTTGAAAGATGGCTAATTCTGCGTTGTCGCCATTTCTTTTTTTCATCTTTATTATGCGAGTATAGCCGCCTTTCCTGCCGGTAAATTTGGGTGCTATTTCGTCAACGACTTTATTGGTCAATTTCTCGTCGTTAAGAAAGGCGTTAACATATCTTCTGGCAGAAAGGTCCTTGGCCATTGCGCGGGTTATTATCCTTTCGGCGAATTCGGAAGCCGCCTTTGCCTTTTGCGTGGTCGTAACTATCGTTCCATGAATGAATAACTCGCGGACAAGACTGCGCATTAAAGCTTTTCTTTCATCGCTTGGCCTCGAAAGTGCGTGTAATTTCACTCTATGTCTCATAAGTATTCCTCCATTTATTCGGCTTTGAGTTTAAGACCGAGTTTCCCAAGTTTTTCGTTTATTTCTTCGAGAGATTTTGTTCCGAAATTCTTTATCTTCAGAAGGGATTTTTCATCTCTTCTCAGAAGTTCTCCCACTGTCTCTATTTTACCACGTTTCAAAGAATTAAGTGCCCTTACGGAAAGTTCAAGATCTTCTATCTTCATTTTATCATAAATGGCCATCGCATCATCGTTTTGCGATTTCGATTCTTCTTTAACTTTTTCCTCTTCTTTTTTCTCTACAACCGGAGGATTCTCCTTTTGATCGAGCGGGAGGTTGGCTCTCAAAAATTCGAAATGTTCTATCAATATGTTGAGCGCGTCTCTGAGGGCAACTGTCGGCTCGACAGATTTTTTTGTCCATATCTCGAGGATGAGTTTGTCATAATCTATCTTTTTTCCAACCCTGAAATCTTCTGTTCTAAAGTTGACTCTAACAACCGGCGTAAAGATTCCGTCAACCGGAAGCATCTGGATATCATTTCCTATTTCCATTTCTGAGACAGGAAGATAGCCCTTTCCTTTTTCGGCAAAGAGTTCCATGTAAAAGTCTGCGTCTTCATTTAAAGTCGCTATCTTGAGATCGGGATTGGCTATCTTAACCTCAAGCGGACACTTTATATCCTTCGCCTTTAAAATGCCGGCCCCTTTCTTTTGAAGCGTCATGACGACCGGCTCTTCGGTAACGGGAATATTCTCTTTTACCTGAATCTGTTTAACGTTAAGGAGGATCTGAAGGACATCTTCTTTAACGCCTTTTACGGCATCATATTCGTGGTAGACATCCTTTATTTTGACGCGTGTGATCGCTATAGATGGGATAGAAGACAAAAGTATGCGCCTTAAGGCGTTGCCGATCATAACGCCGTAGCCGCGTTCAAGAGGATAAATGGAATATCTCGCGTAAAGGTATCCGCCGTCCTCTTTTTCCTCCTCAACTGTAAACCTTTCAGGTTTAACGTAATTTATCATTAAACCACCTCACGTGATCTTCACTTAGAATACAACTCAACGATATCCTGAACATCGAGAGGAAGTTCTAACTCTTCCCTATCGGGCATTCTCACGAATTTGCCCTTAAACAGATCGTAATTGACTTCAAGCCATGGAGAAACGCTGCCTGAAGTTCTTGACTCGATCGCCTTTTTCACGTCTGCGTTGCTTCTAATTTTTTCGTGAAGTTCTATTTCATCGCCAGGCCTCAACTCGTAAGAAGGAATATCAATCCTTCTTCCATTTACCAGAATATGGCCATGATTGACAAGTTGGCGCGCATGAGAGCGCGATATCGCAAATCCGAGTCTGAACACAACGTTATCGAGCCTCGACTCAACCTTTCTTATGAGCATCGTGCCGGTAACGCCTTTGGTTTTGACAGCTTCGGCAAAATACCTTCTGAACTGGCGCTCAAGCACGCCATAGGTTCTTTTCATGGTTTGCTTAGATCTCAACTGCCTTGCGTACTGGGTCATCTTAAGCCTGTCTTTTCCGTGTTGGCCCGGAGCATACGGTCTCTTTTCAACTGGGCATTTCGGAGAATAACATTTTTCTCCTTTCAAAAAGAGTTTTTTGCCCTCCCGTCTGCACAATTTGCAGAAAGGGTCTGTATACCTTGCCATTTATTCAAACCTCCTTACATTCTTCTCTTCTTTTTGGGGCGGCAACCGTTGTGTGGAATCGGAGTTATATCCTTTATGCTCTGAACTTCGAGACCGGCAGCCTGAAGCGCTCTTACGGCCGATTCACGTCCGGGACCAGGACCGCTAACGAGCACGTCTACTTTTTTTATTCCAAGGTTAAGGGATTCCTTTGCCGCTTTGTCGGCCGCCATCTGGGCAGCGAATGGCGTTGATTTTCTCGATCCTGAAAATCCTACGTCTCCACCGCTTGACCATGTTACAACGTTGCCATCTTTGTCAGTTATCGTTATTATCGTATTGTTAAAACTCGAAAGCACATGGGCAACGCCGTAATCAAAATGTATTTTTCTTTTTGAAGATGCCTTTTTCTTCTTTTCAGCCATTTATCTTATCTCTCCTTTAAGATTTTTTCGCGCCGACACCATGGGATGGACCCTTTCTCGTTCTCGCGTTGGTCCTTGTCCTCTGGCCCCTCACAGGCAGACCAAGTCTGTGCCTTAATCCTCTGTAGGATCCCGTCTCGATAAGGCGTTTTATGTTTCTCTGAATTTCCATTTTCAGATCACCTTCGACCTTGTAATGCTCGTTTATGTACTGAGTGATCTTCCTTATCTCGTCATCGGTGAGATCTTTGATCTTTTTGTTGAGAGGTATGCCGGTTGCGTTTAAAATCTCAATAGCCCTCGTTCTGCCTATGCCATAAAGATAGGTCAATCCTATAAATGCGTGCTTTTCATTCGGTAAATCGACACCAAGAATACGAGCCATTTATCCTTCAACCCCTCCTTATCCCTGTCTCTGATTGTGTTTGGGGTTTTTAGAGCAAATAACCCTCACGACACCGTTTCTTTTCACGATTCTGCAAGCATCACAGCGCTTCTTGACCGAAGCTTGAACTTTCATATTTTTGAACCTCCTTTATTTTTTTCTGTAAACTATTCTTCCCTTTTTCAAATCGTAAGGAGATAACTCAACTACAACTTTATCTCCCGGCACGATCTTTATGAAGTTCTGTCTCATCTTACCGGAAATATGCGCGAGTACTTCAAGATCGTTGTCCAACATTACTTTAAAGGTCGTATTGGGCAGGGCATCTATGACCCGGCCTTCTATTCTTATCATGTCTTTTTCTTCAGGCATCAAATCCCTCCGGGATTGTCAATATTTCAACCTCCCCTTTATGTAAAACCACAGTATTTTCGTAATGGGCGCTTGGTGAACCATCTAAGGTTACGACACCCCATCCATCTTCAAGCAGTTTTACTCTCCAATCCCCCATGCTTACCATCGGCTCTATCGCAAGGACCAATCCTTCCATCAAAGGAATTCCTCTTGAAGGCTTTCCAAAATTTGGAACCTGTGGATCTTCATGAAGAGCCCGGCCTATGCCATGACCGACGTAATCCCTTATGACAGAAAAACCGTTAGATTCAACGAGTGTTTGTATGGCATAAGATATATCGCCCAGTTTCTTTCCCGTCTTGAACTGGCCTATCCCTGCAAAAAATGAATCGCGCGTTACGTCTATCAATTTTTGCTTTTCTGGATCTATCTGGCCCACAGCATAAGTTCTTGCCCCATCGCCATACCATCCATCGTAGATTGTTCCAACATCTATTGAGACTATGTCTCCGTCCTTTAATACGATCTTTTTGGAAGGTATCCCGTGGACTACAACCTCATTCGGACTTATACAAGACGCGGCCGGATATCCCTGATAACCTTTAAAGGCCGGTATTACATGCTTTTTTTCAAAAAATTCCTCTATTATTTTATCGAGTTCGTAGGTGGTAACTCCATCTTTAATATAGTCCTTGATGTATTCAAGAACCTCTCCCACTACTCTGTTGGGATATCTCATTGCATCGATCTCTGCTTCCGATTTCAATTTTACCATTATTTATTGCCTTCGATCATCTTTATCAAAATTTTCTCTACTTCCTTTACCGGCAAGGTCCCATCAACGGTAAAGAGAAGTTTTTTCGCAGAATAGTAATCTATAACGGGTTTTGTAAGTTCAAGATAAACTTTGTATCTGTTTCTTACCGTCTCCGGTTTATCATCATCGCGCGTTATCAATGGCACATGACAATCATCGCAAAGTTCATCTTCTTTTGGTGGATCCGTTATCATGTTGTAATTCCTGCCGCACTTAGGGCACATTCTTCTTGCCGAAAGCCTCTCGACGATTATTTTTTCCGGGACATCAACGTATATGACATAGTCGATCTTTTTGCCGATAGAAGAAAGTATCCCATCAAGAGATTTAGCCTGATTGAGAGTTCTTGGAAATCCATCGAGTATAAACCCGTTTTTCGTATCCGGCTTTGAAAGCCTTTCTTTAACTATCTGATTCATCACAGCGTCATCTACGAGTTTTCCCGAATTTATTATGTCTCGGACTTTATTTCCGAGTTCACTTCCAGACTCCATCTCACTTCTTAGCATATCGCCAGTAGAGATGTGTGGAATTTTGAAAGTTTTAGATATAACCTGTGCCTGAGTTCCCTTGCCGGCTCCGGGAGGACCTACAAATATTATATTCATATTCTTCCCTTCAATTTACCGCGTTTTATGAATCCTTCGTAATGGCGCATGATGAGATGGGCTTCCATCTGCTGAACGACGTCAAGCGCAACACCGACCGCTATCATCATCCCCACACCACCGACTATTTGGCCGGAGTTGCTCCCAACTATTGTAGCAGAAATATTCGGCAAAAGTGCTATTACTACAAGAGCGATGGCACCCAAAAATGTGATTCGGCTCAAAACTTTCGCGAGATACTGCTCTGTCGGGACCCCCGGACGAATACCCGGGATGAATCCTCCGTACTCTTTTATATTATCTGAGACATCGTGAACATCAAAGGTTATTGCGCTGTAGAAATATGTAAAGAAGAAGACAAGGAGAGCGTAGACTACGATGTAGAATACCGAGTTAAATCCAAAGATGCTTTGCAACGTGTAGTTATGGGTAAACTGGGCGATCATGGACGGAATCATCAATATCGCAACTGCAAAGATTATAGGCAGAACTCCGCCTTGGTTTACCTTCATTGGAATATAACTCGATTGTCCTCCGTACATTCGTCTTCCAACAACTTTTTTAGCATATTGAACCATTATTCTTCTTTCACCTTGCATTATGTATATAAGCCCGAAGATCGTGACAACGAAAATCAAGAAGAACAAAGCCCACGAAGTTATCGAAAGGTTTGAAATGATCATCTGACCGAGATAGAATGGATATGTCGCCACAACGCCTGCGAAGATGATTATGGATATACCATTTCCTATTCCCTTGTCAGTTATCATCTCGCCGATCCACTGTAAGAACATGCTACCTGCCATAAGGGAAATCGAAGAAAGTATTATGAATGCAACCTTGTTAAGTCCTGGAGTCGCGTGCGGCATGACAACAACTATCGTTAAAGCTACTGCTTCGACGGCGGCAAGCAAAAGTGTGAGTTCGCGGGTATACTTTTCTATCTTTTGTCTTCCCTGTTCTCCTTCTTTTGCGAGTTCCTTCAAACTCGGAACCACAGCCATCAAAAGTTGAAGGATAATGGAGGCATTTATGTAAGGAGTGACACTCATTGCGAATATAGACATGTTACTCAGCGCACCGCCGGCAAAAGCGTTAAGTAAGGTAAAAAACCCTCCTCCCGCTCCTGTGGAAACGCCGTTAAAAAAATTCGCCCAACTTGTAAGGCTTATGCCGGGTACAGGTATGTACACACCTAACCTGAATACGGCAAGCATCAAAAAAGTAAAGATTATCCTGCTCCTTAACTCGGGAATTTTAAATGAATTCCTAATTGCCTCCCACACTCATATCACCTCTATTTGCCCGCCGGCAGATTCTATCTTCTCCTTTGCCGAAGCACTAAAGGCATTCGCACTTACTTTTAAGGACTTTTTCAATTCTCCGTTTCCGAGAATCTTCACTCCATCCTTTATCTGTCTTACAAGGCCGCTTTTTATGAGCAGATCAACGGTAACATGGGTATTATTTTCGAAATCATTCAGATCTCCAACATTGACAGGAACGTATTCTTTATGGTTTACATTTTTAAATCCACCTTTGGGTAACCTTCTGTAAAGTGGAGTCTGTCCACCTTCAAATCCCGTTCTAACATTTCCGCTCTTTCTCGATCCCTGACCATTCATACCGCGGGTGGAGGTTTTTCCATGACCCGAACTTCTTCCCCTTCCGAGGAGTTTTGATCTTCTTCTCGATCCCGGCGTTGGAGTTATATCTTCAAGTTTCATTCGAATTCCTCCTTATTGTACTTGTTCAACCCTGACAAGATGGGAAATCTTTCTTACCATTCCAAGAATTTGAGGAGTCTGTTCCACCACAACGGCATCATGCATCTTCCTAAGTCCCAAAGCCTTGGCAGTCTGGCGCTGATCGTATTTGTAGCCGATGGGACTTTTAACAAGTTCTATTTTGACCTTCATTGCTTTGTAACCTCCTCGCCGTGGAATAATTGCCTTAAAGATATCCCGCGCAATTTGGCATAATATTCGGGTGGTCTTATCTCGTCAAAGGCTTTAAAAACGGCTCTCAAAATGCTAAGAGGCGTGTTGGATCCGAGAGATTTGCAAAGCACATTTTTTATGCCCGCAAGTTCCAAAGCAGGTCTCGCGGTATTGCTCGCTATTATACCAGTTCCAGGCGCCGCTGGCTTTAGAAGTAATCTCGCGGAATCGAATTTGACCTCGACGGCGTGAGGAATCGTATCATTTACGACATTCACGTCTACCATATTCCTCTTTGCAAGGTTCGAAGCCTTTCTTATGGCATTAACGACCTCGCGGCCGCTCGCAACGCCAAGGCCAACCTTGCCATTTCTGTTTCCAACAACCACGATGGCCCTGAAACTCAAATTCTTACCACCTTTTACAACTTTGGCAACCCTTCTTACCTCTACAACATTCTCTTCGAATTCTGTTTCCAGTTCCTGAGTTGTTTCCAGTGGCCTTCTTTTCAATTCTCTATCTTCATCGTCTTTCTGAAGATCGCGTGGCATCATTTACCTCCTTAAAATTTCAATCCGCTCTCTCGAGCGCCGTCGGCAATTTCTTTTATTCTTCCATGGTAGCGAAAACCACTTCTGTCAAAAACAACCTCTTTGATTCCGGCCTCGATTGCACGGGCACCTATTTCTTTTCCAACAAGACGCGCGGCTGCCTTATTCCATGTCTTATTTTTAAGTGCTTCTCTTAAACTCTTTTGCAAAGTAGAAGCGCTAACTAATGTTTTAGCATTATCATCATCTATTATCTGGGCATATGCATGCTTATCGCTTACAAAAACAGAAAGTCTCGGAACATCATGGGTACCATGAATTCTTCTTCTTATCGCAAGATGTCTTTTTATCCTTTTCGCTTTTCTGTCAAATGGCTGGATCACAGTATTACCTCCTTAAACTTTCTTTACTTCTTTGAGCCTTATCGCTTCTCCGGCATATCTCACACCTTTACCCTTTGCAAAGACCATAGGCTCACGTGTCTTTCTTATCTTTGCCGCGAATTGGCCGACCAATTCTTTGTTTATTCCTTTTACTATTACCTGGTTTGGCTTCGGAACTTCTACAGTTATTCCCTGCGGGGGATCGAGTTTGACCGGCTGAATATAACCGAGATTGAGGATCAAAGATTTACCCTGAAGTTGAGCCCTGTATCCAACACCTTCAACTTCGAGTTCTTTTTGAAATCCTTTGGTTACCCCTTCGATCATATTTTTAAGGAGTGCCCATCTTGTCCCGATTATGGCCCTGTTCTTCTTCATCACCCGTGGAGGAAGATCAAGATTTTCCTTTTGTGAAACCCATATCTTGTTTCCATCTATTTTAAAGTCAACGAAAAGATAGTTCATGGAAAGCTGGCCGAGAGGCCCCTTCACGGTTATGGTATTTGGTTCTATCTTCACCTCAACACCCTTTGGGATTTCTATAGGTTTTCTTATAAGTCTCGACATTTCACACCTCCGCTTACCACACGTAAGCTATGACTTCTCCACCGATTCCAAGTGCGCGTGCCTCTTTGTCTGTGACAATGGGCTTTTCAGGATTAGAAGTGGAGATTATCGCTATTCCAAGGCCGCTGTTGACAACTGGCAGTTTGTCCTTTGAGACATATATTCTTCTTCCGGCGTGAGAAACCCTTACTATCGAGTTTATCGTCCTTATCTTTGTTCTTTTCTGACCGGAATATTTCATGAATATTCTTAAAACGCCCTGTTTGCCATCCTCTATGTATTTGTAATCTTTTATGAATCCTTCTCTTTTGAGAATGTCGAGTATGGCCTTTTTTAAATTCGAAGCGGGCACATCTACAACCTCTTTGTAGACCATATTCGCATTTCTTATTCTTGTAAGCATATCGGCTATAGTATCTGTATACATCTTATCACATCCTTACCAACTGGCTTTTTTAATCCCAGGAAGTTTTCCCTCTAAGGCTAATTTCCTGAAGCAAAGCCTGCAGATGCCTAATTCTCTCGAAACAGAATGAGGCCTTCCACATATTTTGCATCTTGTGTACTGGCGGGTTTTGTACTTAGGCGTTGCATTTGCTTTATTTATAAGTGCTTTGCGGGCCATTTCATCACTCTCCTTAAGAATTCTTACTGAATGGCATGCCAAGTTTCTCCAAAAGATATCTCGCTTCCCGATCTGTTTTTGCCGTTGTAACAATAACGACGTCCATTCCCTGAATCCTTGAAATCTCACCGGTTATTTCAGGGAAAATTGTCTGTTCTGACAAACCCATCGAGAAGTTTCCCCTTCCATCGAAGGAATTGGGATTGACTCCTTTGAAGTCACGGATCTTTGGCATCGCTATGTTGAAAAATTTATAAAGGAAGTTGTACATCCTTTCCCCTCTGAGGGTAACCTTTATTCCTACGGGCATACCCTGCCTTATCTTGAAATTGGAAACGCTTTTCTTTGCCTTTGTTATAACCGCTTTCTGTCCTGCAATATTCGTGAGTTCCTGAAGATGTTTATCAATTATTGCCTGATTTCTCGAGCCTTCGCCGATACCCATATTCAGTATAACCTTATTTACTCTCGGAACCGCGAGTTTGTTCTTGTATCCAAGTTCTTTTATGAAAAAGGGTACAACCTCTTTTTCGTATATCTCTTTCAAAGCAACAGACATTTTATTCCTCCTCTCGCATCAGATCTTATCGATGCTTTCTCCACACTTTTTGCAGATTCTTATGTTCATTCCATCTTCGGTCTTTTTGTGCGAAATTCGTGTGGGGGAACCACAGTTAGGGCAGACTACCATCAATTTAGACTCATAGATAGGGGCTTCTCTTTCGACGATTCCTCCCTCTCTAACTGATGCGGTAGGCCTTTGGTGCTTCTTTATCATATGAATTCCCTGAACTATAACCTTTCCCTGATCGGGAATCACCTTTATAACTTTTCCTCTTTTTCCCTTATCTTCGCCGCTCAAGACAACAACGGTGTCATCTTTTCGTATATTCAGAGTGTGTCTTTTCATATTTCCACCTCACAAAACTTCGGGAGCAAGGGAGACGATCTTCATATACCCTTTTTCCCTTAATTCTCTGGCCACAGGACCAAAGATTCTTGTTCCCCGTGGTTCATTTTCTTTGTCTATTAAAACTGCGGCATTGTCATCAAACCTTATGAATGAACCATCCGGCCTTCTTATTTCTTTTCTCGTCCTTACTATGACAGCCCTTACTATTTCGCTTTTCTTTATGTCTGTATGAGGAACGGCCTCTTTAACGGTTCCTATGACGACATCTCCAACCGTTCCTCTTTTCCTATTCGGGCCACCAAGCACTCTTATGACAAGAATTTTTCTTGCTCCGGAATTATCGGCAATGTTTAATATGCTTTCCTGCTGAATCACTGGGAAACACCTTCTTCCTTGCTTATCTGCGTCTCTTCAGCCTTTAGAGTGTTTTTCTTAACTATGGAAATGACCTTCCAGTTCTTTTCCTTGCTGAGAGGTCTCGTTTCCTCTATTTCGACTATATCTCCTATATTGCATTCGTTATTCTCGTCATGAGCCTTGTATTTTGATGTCTTGACGATGGTTTTTCCAAACTTTGGATCCCTTCCGGTTTCTTTTACGAGCACAACTACTGTTTTTTGCATCTTATTGCTTACAACTTCACCGATCAGATGTTTTTTCATTTCTGATTCCCCTTCTTATTTGAATTAACGGGAGTCAAACCGAGTTCTCTTTCTCTTATAAGCGTTTTTATCCTTGCTATATCTCTTTTCGTCTGTTTTATCTGCGATGTATCCTGAAGTTGAGAAAGTTCAAGTTGAAACCTCAATTTGTAGAGTTTCTCCTTTTGATCTTTTTCAAGGGCCGTTAATTCGTCAATGGTCATTTCTCTCAAATCCTTAGCCTTCATAGCGATTCACCTCCAAAGGAAGTCCTCTGGACGATCTTCGTCTTTATGGGCAACTTTGAAGATGCTAATCTTAAGGCTTCTTCGGCAACTTCTTTGTTGACTCCTCCTATTTCAAACATGATCTTTCCCGGCTTGACAACGCATACCCATTTTTCCGGGTTTCCCTTTCCGCGTCCCATTCTGCTTTCGGCAGGATGGACGGAGACAGGTTTATCCGGGAAGATCTTTATCCACAGCATGCCGGATTTTTTAAGGCTTCTCATTATCGCGACACGGCACGCTTCTATTTGCTTGTTTGTTATCCATGCAGGCTCGAGTGCTTTTAGACCCCATTCTCCGAAATTTATCTCCGTGCCACCTTTGGCAAAGCCTCTCATTCTTCCGCGCTGCTGTTTTCTATATTTAACCCTTTTAGGGATAAGCATCTTTGCAAACCTCCTTATCAACGAATCAGGCTGATTTCACCGGCGAATTTTCTTTCGTAAATATCCAAACTTTAACCCCGAGCACTCCATACTTGGTTTTGGCTATCGCAAACCCGTAATCTACGTGTGCCCTCAAAGTTTGGAGAGGAACTCTTCCCTCCCTGTACCATTCGCTTCTGGCTATTTCAGCTCCGTTTATTCTTCCGCCAACCATTGTTTTAACACCAAGGGCTCCCTTTTTCAGGGCAAACTGGATGCTTCTTTTCATCGTTCTTTTGTAAGAAGCCCTCTTCTCAATCCTTCCAGCAATGAATTCCGCTGTCAATTGTGCATCTAACTCGGGCGTTTTAACCTCTTCAATACTTATTGAGACCTCTCTTTCTGGAGAAACAACGGATTTAACGAGATTCTTTATGTTGTTTATCTCGGCGCCTTTCTTTCCAATGAGTATTCCAGGCCTACCCGTTACTATTATCACATTTACCCTATTTCCGGACCTTTCTATTTTTATCTTAGATATGCCGGCATGGTAATACTCTTTCTTTACCTTTTTCCTTATCGCCTCATCTTCAAGCAAATATTCGGAGTAATGTTTTTCGCTGAACCATTTTGCCTGCCAGTCGTGGGAAATCCCAAGCCTAAAACCAATTGGATGTGTTTTCTGACCCATATCATTGCACCTCGCTCTCAGTTGCAGGTTGAACTTTAGGTGATTTTAATGCCTCTTCTTTTGATCTGTCTCTTACCACAATGGTTATGTGTGAAAGCCTCTTGAGCATCATCGAAGCGCGTCCCCTTGCCATTGGATTTAACCTTTTCAATCTCGGAGCATCGTCTGCCATACATTTTGCAACATAGAGCGAGTCGACGTCAAGTTTGAAATTATTCTGGGCATTTGCTATGGCGCTGTTGAGAATTTTTTGGACAAGCCTTGCACTTTTGGTATTGGCAAATTCAAGTATTTGCAATGCCTGGCTCACATTTTTACCGCGTATGGTATTCAATATGGATCTCACCTTGTACGGACTTATTCTAAGATACCTTCCGCGAGCAATGGCTTCTATCGGCTCGGGAGCGGATTCTTTTCTTTCTCTGTGAAAAACAGATCTCTTAACTCTTTTTTTATCTTCGTCCATTGATTTCACCTCTGTCATTTCTTAACTTCTCCCTTTATAGCCTTTTTCTCCGTGTGTCCTCCAAATCGTCTTGTCGGAGAAAATTCACCCAATCTATGTCCCACCATTGCTTCGGTTATATAAACAGGTATATGTTTCCTTCCATTGTGAACTGCTATTGTATGCCCTATCATGTCCGGCAATATCATCGAAGCCCTTGACCATGTCTTTATGACACGTTTCTGCCCGGCTTCATTTAGACTTTGTATTTTTTTGATAAGTTTTGCATCTACAAATGGGCCTTTTTTAGTTGAACGACTCACTCAATCTTCCTCCTTTCGCTACTGCGCCTTGACATCATTTCTTCTTCTTACTATGAATCTGTCAGATCTTCTCTTACCACGGCGGGTCTTGTACCCTTTAGCCGGCGTGCCCCACGGACTTTGGGGGATATTTCCACCCTTTGTCCTTCCTTCTCCACCACCCATCGGGTGATCTACTGCATTCATAGTCATGCCTCTTACCGTAGGCCTTATGCCCATCCATCTGCTTCTGCCAGCCTTACCGGAAGATTCATTCATGTGCTGTTCGTTGCCAACGATTCCCACCGTTGCCATGCATGTTTCCCTGACCCTTCTCAATTCTCCGGAGGGCATCCTCAGAAGTGCATATCCAGATTCTCTGGCCATAAGTTGGGCAGAGTTACCCGCGCTTCTCGCTATTTTACCGCCGGCACCTGGAATGAATTCTATGTTGTGGACAAAGGTTCCGACCGGGATCCTCGATAATGGCAATGCATTTCCCGGCTTTATATCCGCATCAGGGCCAGATACTACTACATCTCCGACATTTAATCCTTGCGGGGCTATTATATACCTTTTTTCTCCGTCAACGTAATGAAGAAGTGCTATTCTCGCGCTTCTATTTGGATCGTATTCAATCGAAAAGACCTTTGCTGGTATTCCTATTTTATCTCTTCTGAAGTCTATGATCCTGTATTTATTTTTGTTTCCGCTTCCGTGATGACGAGTTGTTATTCTACCGTAAGAATTTCTTCCGGCCGTGGATTTTTTGCCGACCGTCAAAGATTTCTCTGGTTTTTCTTTTGTTATCTCGGAGAAATCCGATCTTATCATGTGCCTGACTCCAGGAGAGGTAGGTCTAAAACTTTTAAGTCCCATATTAAATTGCTCCTTTCAATTTCAATTCAAGATCAGATTAGACCCTCAAGTTCCTGGATCTTGAATCCTTCTTTTAACTGAACGATCGCTTTTTTGTAAGATCTCGAATACCCTTCGGATCTGCCGTATCTTTTTGGTTTTCCTTTTACATTCATAATTCTAACATCTGCAACCTGAACATTGTAAAGCCTCTCAACGGCATTTCTGACAGTATGTTTATTGGCTCTCAGATCAACTTCAAAAGAATAAGTCGCATTCTTTACACCAGATAAGGCTTTTTCAGTTATCAACGGTCTGATAAGCACATCATGAGGTGTTATATCACCTAACGGCATTGCCATACACCTCCGATATCTTTTCAACTGTGCGTCTTGTGAGCACAACCCAGTCAAATTTTATCAAATCGTAAACGTTCAATCCGTCTACGTTGGTAGTGCTTTTGCCGGGATTATCCGCGATTATGACCTTGGCATCCTTCAAATTTCTCGAAGAAAGTTTCACATTGATCTGCTTGTCATTTTTCGTATCCAACACTATAACCGCATTCGAAGATGGGACGATTTTTCTCAAAGCGCCGACAAAATCTTTTGACTTTGGAGCATCCATTTCAAATTTATCGACAACGAGCAATTTACCATCCTTGAATTTGGCCGACAAAGCCGATTTTATAGCTCCGGCCTTCATCTTTTTGTTCAATCCTTCTGACCAGTCTCTCGGACGTGGTCCAAAGACAACAGCACCGTGTCTCCACAGAGGCGATCTTATCGAACCCGCCCTTGCACGGCCCGTATGTTTTTGAGCCCACGGCTTTTTTCCTCCACCGGAAACCTCTCCTCTGAGTTTAGTCGAGGCAGTTCCGGCCCTTCTATCCGCAAGTTGCTTATGGATATATCTAAAAAGCAGATCTTTATTTGGCTCCGTTTCAAATATCTCCGGATTTAAAGAAATCGTCCCGACTTCTTTTCCTTCTAAGTTCAAAACTTTAACCTCTGCCATGATCATTTCACCTTCCAATTTTTGGCAGAACGTATGTAGACAACAGAACCGCGCGCGCCAGGGATGGCTCCCTTTATGGCTATAGTTGAGTTGTCTTTGTCTATTCTGACAATTTGAAGATTCTTTATCGTTCTGTTGACATCTCCCATGTGTCCGGCCATGTGGGTTCCTTTCAAAACTTTTGCAGGCTCGGTGTGCATTCCGGTAGATCCGTGTCTGGGAAATTTGGTTCCGTGCGTTTTATCGTGACCGCCGAAATTCCACCTCTTGACAGCACCCTGAAAACCTTTTCCCTTTGTCTTGCCGGAAATATCGACACGATCTCCTTCTACAAAGACAGATGCGTCTATGCTCTGACCAATTTGATAACTTTCGATATCTTCCGTTCTAATTTCGGCAAGATGCCTCATAGGAGGTACATTTGCCTTCTTGAAATGGCCTAACATTGGCTTTGAAACTCTTTTTTCAGGGATACTTTCAAAACCTATCTGAACAGAATTATATCCATCATTCTCAACTGTCTTCTTCTGAACTACAACGCATGGGCCGGCTTTCAAGACCGTTACGGGAATAGCCTTGCCATCTTTGAATATCGTGGTCATACCTATTTTTTTACCGAGTAAAGCTTTCATCAAGACACCTCCAGCCGCTTCACAGTTTCAATTCTACTTCCACACCGGCCGGAAGATCCATTTTCATCAGAGACTCAACTGTTTGAGGCTGAACCTCCAATATGTCTATCAGTCTTTTGTGAACGACCTTCTCGAACTGTTCTCTTGAGTCTTTGTCCGTGTGTGGAGATCTCAAAACGCAATAGACCGTTCTTTCGGTCGGAAGCGGTATAGGTCCTGAAACTTTAGCGCTCGTTTTTTTCACAGTTTCGACGATCTTTCTGGCCGATTGATCTAAAAGTTCGTAATCGTACGCTTTCAATTTTATCCTTATTTTCGACTTTGCCATCCGAAAAAACCTCCTTCAAAATCCAGAGGGGATTTATCCCCTCCAGAATCACTCAAGTATCTTGGAAACAACGCCAGCGCCAACTGTTTTTCCACCTTCACGAATGGCAAATCTCATACTTTCCTCAAGAGCGACTGGTTTTATAAGTTCAACTGTCATGACCGTGTTGTCTCCAGGCATGACCATTTCGACGCCTTCCGGCAATTTGACTATCGTTCCGGTGACGTCGGCAGTTCTTATAAAGAATTGAGGCCTATATCCTGGAACGAAAGCCGTGTGGCGGCCTCCCTCTTCCTTTTTAAGAACGTAAACGTTCGCTTCAAACTTCGTGTGAGGAGTTATCGTACCGGGTTTCGCAAGCACCTGTCCTCTTTCGACTTCTTCTTTTTTGATTCCTCTCAAAAGGCATCCGATGTTGTCACCGGCTATACCCTCATCGAGCAATTTTCTAAACATTTCAACGCCGGTTACAACTGTCTTTTGGGTAGGTCTCAGACCGACAAGTTCAACTTCATCGTTAACGTGTATCTTTCCACGCTCAACTCTTCCGGTAACGACCGTTCCGCGTCCAGTTATCGTAAAGATATCCTCAACTGGCATAAGGAATGGCTTGTCGACCTCTCTCTTTGGCTCTGGTATGTATGTATCGGCCGCGTTCATGAGATCAAGAATCTTCTGGGCCCAAGGATCATCAAGGCTTGTCGCTTCAAGTGCTTTCAAAGCGCTTCCGCGTATAACCGGAATTTCATCTCCCGGGTACTGGTACTTTGTGAGTAATTCTCTTACTTCCATCTCTACGAGATCAACCAATTCGGGATCATCGACGGCATCAACTTTATTTAAAAACACGATCATTGCTGGAACGTTGACCTGGCGTGCAAGCAATATATGTTCCCTTGTTTGCGGCATCGGGCCATCTACTGCGGAAACGACAAGAATAGCACCATCCATCTGGGCCGCTCCGGTTATCATGTTCTTTATGTAGTCAGCATGGCCCGGGCAGTCAATATGGGCGTAATGCCTTTTATCCGTTTCGTACTCAACGTGAGAAACGTTAATCGTTATACCCCTTGCCTTCTCTTCTGGAGCTTTATCAATCTGGTCAAATGGAACGAATTCCGCTTCTCCCTTCATGGAAAGAATTTTCGTTATTGCCGCTGTAAGAGTTGTCTTGCCATGATCTATATGTCCTATCGTCCCGATGTTAAGATGTGGTTTGTTTCTTACAAATTTCTCCTTTGCCATTTAATTCTACCTCCTTGAAAATTATTTAACTTTTATTATCTTATCGACAAAATTTTGAGGAACTTCGGCGTAATGGGAAAATTTCATAGTGTAAACGGCCCTTCCCTGGCTTAAAGATCTCAAAACCGTTGCGTAACCGAAAAGTTCTCCCAGAGGGACAAGCGCTTTTATTATTCTCGCATTACCTCTCGTGTCAAATCCGGTTATTTGTGCTCTCTTCGAATTGAGATCCGCAACAACATCTCCCATATATTCGGTAGGAGTTGTTATTTCCAGTTCCATTATCGGTTCCATCAATTTTGGTTTTCCCTTGGCTAAGGCTTCTTTGGTAGCAAGAGAGCCGGCTATCTTAAAGGCTATTTCAGATGAATCTACTTCATGGTAGGATCCATCGTACAGCGAGGCCTTTATATCAACGACCGGATATCCTCCTAAACTACCGGAAGAAAGCGCTTCTTTGACGCCTTCTTCAACCGCGGGAATATATTCCTTCGGAATTATACCACCAACTATTTTATTTTCAAAGACAAATCCCTTTCCTCTCTCAAGAGGTTCAAACTTTATTCTTACGTGACCGTACTGGCCTCTTCCACCGCTTTGCCTTATGTACTTGCCTTCTGCGTCAACAGGGACAGATATTGTTTCGCGGTAAGCAACCTGTGGCTTTCCGATCTGGGTCTTGACATTGAATTCACGCAAAAGCCTGTCTATTATTATTTCAAGGTGAAGTTCTCCCATTCCTGCAAGGATAGTCTCCCCGCTTTCTTGATCGACCGAAACTCTGAATGTCGGATCCTCGTCCATCAATTTTGAAAGAGCGTCCTTCAATTTCTGCTCGTCATCCTTGCTCTGAGGTTCGACCGCTATGGATATAACCGGATCTGGAATATCGAGAGATTCCAAAACTATCGGATGCGCCTCATCGCAAAGCGTATGTCCAGTCGTTGTAACCCTGAGTCCTATACATGCAACTATATCGCCGGGACCCGCGTAATCAAGATCTTCCCTTTTGTCCGCAAACATCTGGAGAATTCTCGATATTCTTTCTTTCGTCCTTTTGGTCGAGTTGTAAACGTAACTTCCCTTTTCGAGAACTCCCGAATATATTCTCAAATAGGTAAGTTTGCCAACGTACGGATCGGAGAGTATTTTGAATGCAAGCGCTGTAAACGGTTCGTCTGGAGATGGTGACCTTACCACATCATTTCCATCAAGATCTTTTCCGGAAACGGGAGGAAGATCAAGAGGAGAAGGAAGATAATCCATTGCGGCATCTATTAAAGGCTGAACGCCCTTATTTCTGAATGAAGATCCGCAAAGTACCGGAAAGAACTTCGTTTCTATTGTGCCCTTTCTTATAACGGACTTTATCTTTTCAACAGGTATATTTTCTCCATCAAGGTACATCTGAAGAATCTCATCGTCTATATCTGCAAGTTGGTTCATAAGTTCGTCTCTTAACTCCTCGACCTTATCAACGAGATTTGCCGGGACTTCAGAATATTCCATCTTTGTTCCGAGTTCATCTACCCATCTTATGGCCTTCATGTTTATTATATCGACGACGCCTTCAAATGAACTTTCAGATCCTATTGGGTACTGGATGACAAGGGGCTTTGCGCCCAATTTGTCTATCATGGATTTAACTGCCATGTCAAAATCGGCGCCCATCTTGTCCATCTTGTTCATAAAGGCAATCCTTGGCACTTTGTATTTTGAGGCCTGACGCCAGACGGTTTCAGACTGAGGCTCAACTCCAGCCGATGCGTCAAAGACGGCAATAGCGCCATCGAGTACTCTCAATGACCGTTCTACCTCAATTGTGAAGTCCACGTGGCCGGGCGTATCAATAAGGTTAAAGTGATAGCCCTTCCAGTCGAATGAGATAGATGCCGAAGTTATAGTTATACCACGTTCTCTTTCCTGGACCATCCAGTCAGTCGTGGTATTCCCATCATCGACATTTCCCATGGCGTGCTTTTTGCCAGAATAAAAAAGAATTCTTTCGGTAGTGGTTGTCTTTCCGGCATCTATATGTGCCATTATTCCTATATTTCTTAATTTTTCAAGTTGTAGAACTTTTTCAGGCATTTTTAAAACCATCACCATCTGTAATGAGCAAAGGCTCTATTCGCTTCTGCCATCTTTTGAACGTCTTCACGCTTTTTAACGGCAATCCCTGTATTCGAATACGCATTAAGAATCTCTTCAGCCAATTTCTCGCTTATAGGCCTTCCTTTCTTCGATCTTGCAGCCTCGACTATCCACCTTACGGCAAGAGAAGTCCTTCTCGGCTCCTGAACCTCGACTGGAACTTGATATGTCGCTCCTCCGACTCTTCTCGGCTTTACTTCAAGAACCGGCGCAACATTTTCAAATGCCTTTTTCAAAACTTCTAACGGTTCTTTGCCACTTTTTTCTCTTACTATTTCAAGAGCGTTATAGAAATTCTTCTGGGCAACGCTTCTTTTCCCATCCCACATTATCTTGTTGATGAACCTTGTGACGAGTTCATCGTGATAAACTGGATCGGGTAAAACCTTTCTTACTTCAGCCCTTCTCCTTCTCATTGTTTACCTCCAAAGATCAAGCAGTTTGCTTTTTCGGGCGTTTGACACCGTAACGGCTTCTCGCCTTTTTCCTATTCTCGACACCTTGAGCATCCAAAGCGCCTCTTATTATCTTGTATCTTATTCCAGGCAGGTCCTTAACCCTTCCTCCCCTTACAAGCACGACGGAGTGTTCCTGAAGGTTGTGCCCTTCGCCCGGAATGTAAGAGGTCACTTCTGCCCCGTTAGTTAATCTTACCCTCGCTATTTTTCTAAGAGCGGAGTTTGGTTTTTTCGGCGTCATTGTGGAAACACGGATACAAACTCCTCTTTTTTGAGGATTTCCGCCAAGCGCCGGTGATTTACTTTTGCTCTTTAATCTTTCTCTTCCTTTTCTAATCAACTGATTAATCGTAGGCATTTGATGACTCTTTGCCTCCTTCAATTAAATTTTATTAACACTTGGTATTCTACAACATAAATGTATTTTTAGTCAAGCAAAGAGTTGGTTCTATCGATCAAACTGTTATAATTAAATAATTAAGATTGGATAGAAGGTCGTAAAGTGAATGATAAAACCCTTAATTACGGTGAATTTGACATATTGAGAGGTTTTGGAATATGGATAGTGCTTTTAGCACACAATATCTTTTATCAGATCTCTTCGTTTAATTCGCCCGGCTTCGAACTTGCTTTCACTTTTATGCGATTTTTTGGGGTCGCAATGCCTATCTTTTTCTTTGTTGCCGCTTACTCATCTGTCAGGGTATCTTTAAGAAATCCGTATTATTTTTTAACTTCAAGGTTTAAATTCGTCGGTATTCCTTATCTAATATGGTCTACTTTTTACATATTAATGCAATACCTTTTGAGAAATTCTGTAAATTTTGGAATTAAACCGTCTTTTTTGGACATATTGGGATATTACATTCTCGGCAGTTCTATAAGTGAATATTATTTCATATTCGTTCTTATGATCTTTTACATCGTAACTCCCCTGCTTGTCAGAATTGATTTAGAAGTTTTGCAAAAATTATCAATAGTCTCTTTTGTATTGATGATGATATCTTCGAGCGTTTATTATATTCCAAATTATTTTGGAAAGCATCTAATGAGCACATTTTGGGCGTGCAGGGATCCGCTCATGTGGTTTTTCTTTTACTTATTGGGGATTCAAATGTTTTACATTGTGAAAGATAAAGGCCCATTTTGGAGAAAACCTCTCGACAAGAAATACATTTTTTTGTCGATTATCTTTTACGGCCTGAGTTTATTGGAGTTTTATTTCATGCCCGACAAATACGCAGATGGTCTTTCGATAATGAGTCCCATAGTTTTGACCTTTTCAATTTTTTTCATTCCGCTTTTGCTAAGATTTTCATACCTTATTTCAAATGAATTACCGTATCTGGCTAAAATCTTCGGAAAATTCGGAAGGCACACTTTAGGTATTTACCTTGCAAATGGTTTCGTTGAAGGACTTATTTTAGGACTGGGAATGATCTTTTATCCGCCATTCAAAAACACGAGCAGTCTTGGAATAAATCTTTTGATGTTTGTCGTTGCGCTTCTTATATCATATATCATGGTTACCGCGGTATGGAAGATAAACAAAAGAATTTACGCCCTGATTTTTTGATCACTTTCTTGCTTTGTTATATTCATCGTAACTGATATCTGGAGTCTTGTTTTTTAACATCTGCCGCCACATGCCGATGAACATTTTTGTAGTCTTTAAAAATCCGCCTTTTTTGAATCTTCTCGCCGAGGTCATAACAATGACATTTCTCAGTTTGATCTTTCCAAATTTTTTCAATCTTCTTCCAAGATCTATATCGGGACTTCCCCATTTCCAGTTTGGATCGTATCCACCGGATTCAAGGTAAGATTCCCTTCTGAAGAGAAAATTGAAACCGGCAGTGTTATCAAGGCCGAGAAATTTTGACAGCCACAAAAAAACAGTGTAAGATACAAGACTTATTAAGGACATGAATTTATTTGTATCGTAAAACATCGCCGTTCCGTAAACAGCAACAATGTCTTTTCTTTTGAAAGACTTTACCATTTTTTCAAGCCATTTTTGGGGATATATCGAATCCGCGTCGCATATGGTCAATATCTCGCCATTCGTTTCTTCGATACCTCTTCTTACGGCAAAGATATAACCCTGCTTTGTTTCGTTAACGGTTCTAACGTATCTCGATGCTATCTCACGGGTTTTATCCTTGCTGTTGTTGTCCACAACGATGATTTCAAAATCTCTGTAAGTTTGATTAAGAAGGCTCTTTATCGTCCTTTCGATAGACGCCTCTTCGTTGTAAGCCGGTATTACAATGGAGACTTTCATGCCTGAACCCCTTCACGTGGAGTTTTAAACCATTTAACATCTTTGCCGAATTTTACAACGGACAAAAAAATTGATGCATTGCATATCATAATGTCCACCAGATAAGATACCACAGATCCTGCCCATTTTGCAAGTATATTGCCTATTTTAAATTTCTTCCTGTGCATCAACAAAATCAAAGGTATAAAGACCAAAAAGCATATAAAAGCAATGTTAAAGAACGAAAATCTTCCAATAAAAAGGGATACTATGATGATGTCTGCCAAAAAAACGGTGATAGTATTAAGGAAAAATCCCGACATATTGTTACGGATCATTTCCATAAAGGATCCCAAAAACCATCTTTTTCTCTGTTTTATAAGCGTCTTAAAACTCAATGGAGCGCTCTCGTAAAGCATAACTGTAGAATTGAAAGTCCCCTTTATCTTCTTTTTTGAGATCAAATTGGATATCTGCTGATCATCGCTTATAGAATCTTTGAGCGGGAATAAATCTTTTATATACTTTGCCCTTAAAATAAACCCGCTTCCGAAGGATCTCGGAGCAATGACATATTCCATCATTATATTGGTAAGCGCAAAATCTCCATCGTAAATTTCAGGAACAAATGAATGATTGAAAACTCTCCTGCCGGTCTGGACAAATCCTATTGATGGATCTGAAAATGGCTTGATCGCGCCGGATATGTAATTTTCATCCACTAACGCGTCAGCATCGAGGATCATCATTAAATCCCCATTTATCATCCTTGATGCGATATTCAAGGCTCTTACCTTGCCGTGCTTTTCTTCTATTGGTATATCAACAACACGAAGATTAGAAAACCTTTCTTTTAATTTGTTTAAAATCTCCCCGGTTGAGTCCGTTGATCCATCGTTGATGACGAGAATTTCGAAGTTTTTGTACTTGCTTCGTTCAAGATTGATTATAGTTTTTTCTATGACAGATTCTTCATTTCTTGCCGCTATGACTATCGATACCTTCCCTTCAAAATTATCTTTGAATTCCCTTGGCCTTCTTGTAAAAAGCAGAAAAGCGATTATGAAGGCCGAGAGCGAAAAAATCAAGGAATAACTGACCGGAATTAATAAATTCAAATAAAACAGCACCAAACATATTATAATGGATAATATGATAAAAAATGTAGCATATACTTTTCTTGCTATGTGCTATCATCCCTTTCTTTTAATTAAAGCACTTAGATTTTAAGATACATTTTTCAATATGTCAAGTTCACAAAGAAGGTTAAAATATCTTAAAGCGGGTGATATGATGAAAGAAGAATTTGTAAAGGAATTTTTTCCGCAAAATGCCCTTGATTTAGAATGGGAATTGTCCAAATTTCACAGATCAAAGGGAGGTATAGGGTTTTCGCAAGCGATAAAAACAATCCAAGAATTCATAGGAGAGTCCCATGTTTTAAAATACCCGCTCAAAGGAAGTTACGAAACATGGCGCATGCCGCGTGGATGGAACCTTAAAGACGGATTTTTGAGAATCGCAGGCGGAAAATACGTAGTGGGTTCTCTTGCGCTGTCACCTATAAATGCCATCTTTTTATCGGGAAAAACTAAGGGGGTCGAAAGGCTCAAGGTTGTCGATGTGGGAGAAGGAGAAAATGAGAAAGATTACAAAAAAGACGTTCGTGGAAAAGCAATCCTTGCGAATGGTAACCCTGCGAGGGTGTACAGAATGGCAAAGAAATTCGGAGCGAGATGCGTTCTTTCTTACTTTATGAGGGCACAGGATCCTTATATAAAAAGGAGTCCGGAATTGATCCCCGATGCCGTCAATTACACATCATTCCCGTCTTGGAGCGATGAAAGTATATTTGGCTTTGCGATCTCTTACAACCAGTACAGAGAATTAAAAGCACTCGCAAAGAAGGATTTAGAAATAGAATCTTTCATGGATGTTGATTCTGGAACCAATGAACTTGAGATTTTGGAAGCGAGGATCGGAAAGAAGGGAAAAGAAAGACCGATAATCTTGACCGCCCATCTGTGCCATCCAAAGCCAGGCGCGAATGACAACGCGAGCGGGTCTGCTTTACTTACGGAAATAGTAAGGACATTGAAAAAGTTCGAGATAAACAGAGAAATAATTGCCCTTTGGGTACCGGAGATGTACGGAACTATCGCCTATCTTACAGATCACGATCACAATTTTGAATTCAACATAAATCTCGATATGGTCGGCGAGGATCAGGACATCACCGGATCCGTTCTCGATGTGTCGGCGACCCCTTGGTCTTTGCCATCTTTTATAAATGAATTAATCGCAGTTCATCTTCAAAATCCACGCTTTAGGATGAAAGAGGGCAGTTATTCCGGAGGTTCGGATCATTATATCTTCGTCGATTCATCTATAGGCGTTCAGGCGGTCTCCCTTACCCAGTGGCCTGACAGGTACTACCATACAAGTGAGGACACGCCGGATAAGGCAAGCATTCGATCCTTTGAATGGATAGGAAAGGCAACGCTTGAGAGTCTTGGAGAGATAATCAATGGCATTCCCAACGAGATTGCCAAGGCAACGGCCAGTCGGATTTTTAATTCTTTTATGAAATACGATGCAGATCCTCTGACCAAAAATTGGATCACATTTAGAACCTACAAGAGTTTAGAGGCTTTCTCAAAATATGCCAATGTCAAAACATTGATGAATTACCTCAGAAAAGAAATAAATTTTGATCTCATACCTAAAGCAAAAAAGATGAAAAAGTTTAAAGGCCCTCTTGGTGATTCATGGATGAATGAAAAGGACGAAGAATGGGAATTTGAAACTCTAAAAAAATATCCGGCCTTCAGAGATTACAAAGACGAACTTCTCAATTTTCTCGATCTCGGCTTCGACTTCAAAAAGGCCGTTAAAATGGCGTCGGAAGAATTCAAAATGGAGAATCTTCACGATTCAGAATACCTTGTAAAAAGGCTTAAGGAAGAGGGATTAATTGAAAGCGTAAATTTCAGATGAGTTCTATTATTTTATCCGGTATCTTGTCGAGATCGAGGACATAATCGGCGAGGCCGGCATTTACAACGGCTCGGCATGCCATAAACCACGGCCGTTTTTTCAGATTCAACTATGGTTGTGAAATTTTCTCTTTTCATGCGTTTTAATCCTTCAGTTCCATCCTTGCCCATTCCGGTAAGGATAACACACAAAATCTTCAAATTAGCCTTTGCTATGGTCGAAAGGGTAAAATCTATGGCCGGTTTTACCCCGTTTATTTTTGGACCATCTGAAGGCTTCAAATTTATTCCATCATTGACGGTAACTTCTAAATGTGTATCTCCTTTGGCAACATAGCCGGTTGAAGGCATGGCTTTGATCTGGGAATTCACCTCGTAAACTCTTATTTTCGATTCTTCTGAAAGCCTATCGGCAAGAGTCTTTGTGAAATTCGCCGGCATGTGCTGGACTATAACGATCGGAATTGGAAAATCTCTTGGAAGATTTGGAATCAAATAATCCAAAGCCCTCGGTCCGCCTGTCGAAGATCCTATAAACAGGATATCATACAACCCGTGTGGATGAAGCGTTTTGCTTATTTTAGGCTGGGAGATCTTTGGAGATATCTTTGCTTTGCTCGCGAGGATCAGTTTTTCCGAAAGTTCATCTATTATCTCGTTCAGATCAAATGTTATAGCGCCGCCCGGCTTTGTCACGAAATCAAAGGCTCCACTTTTTAGAGCCTCTATGGTGATTTCGGCATCTTTGACAGTTATGCTGCTTACCATTATGACTGGCATTGGAAAACTTCCCATTATAGTTCTTAAGGCATTCAAACCATCTAAAACAGGCATTTGAACATCCAAAGTCATAACGTCTGCTATTCCTTTTGATGCTATTTCTATTGCGTCCTGTCCATTTCTTCCGATCGCCACAACTTCAAAGCCACGCGATTGCAAAGAATCGCTCATAATCTTTCTCATAAATGCCGAATCATCGACTATTGCCACTTTAATTTTTTCCACTTTTTCCACCCTTAAAAAAGACAGATATCATAAATATGTAAAAAAGATAAGCAAATAAAACCAAACTTGCGTAAAGTGAAAGATTTACTCCAAATCTTTTTCCAAATATTATTATCGCCACCGTTATGGCAAAAATGGCGGCAG
>PNIW01000016.1 GCA_002878315.1 Mesoaciditoga sp.
AGGCAATTTTTATTTAAATAGGCTGGATCAAACAGGTTGGACCTCCAGTTCCTTTTACGAATTCAGAAAGATTCACACCGTATACATTAAATCCAACAGTCCTTAAAAGTTTTATCGTCTCTACATTCGATTCTTCAGCAATTACATTGTCTGGAGGAAGAAAGATCACATTCCCGCTTATAAAATCTCCGGCAGGAACCTTTAAAATTTGGACACCATCGAAATTTCCTTCGAGCGTTTCAACACAGATGATTTTATTTTCACCCACATACGTCATCGCACCTCCAAGATGAAGGTAAGGCGATGGAACCTTTATCATTCTTGATTCATATCCAAAGTTTGAAAGGATTTCGGAGATCTTTTGGACACCTTCCAAATTCGTTCTTGAAGATAGACCTATGAAAGCCAATCTTTCTGTGATTACAATGTCTCCTCCTTCCCCCGTTGCAGGCGCTTTTAACTCTCCAAGGCATTTTATTCCGAAACTGTCGAGTGCTTTCGAAAGCCATTCTTCTTCCCCGCGCCTGCTTTCAAGCCCCATTCTTAATTTAATGTATCCGTAAGGAGTACAATATACTGGATCCTTAACGAAGACTGAATTTGGATGGCCTTCTAACTCTTCTACCATAATGACATCGTGGCCCAAGGATCTTATGAGGGATGAAAGTACTCGATGCTGTGATATGGCCAATTCTTTATTTGATCTTTCTTTTATGTTGTGCACTTTCAGATCATCAACACCGAAATAGGCCTCTCCCGGCTCACACATCAAAAATTTCACGATCTGACCGTCCTCCAAAGATAAGTCATAAAAGGTATGGATAAAGCCTCAAGGACGATAGAAAAGACCACAACGTAAGATATCGACACATCGTAAAGCGCTCCCATTATCGTGCTACCTGCAAGCCATGCCGTACCGTAAAAAATGTTGAAAAGGCCGTATGCTTTTCCCCTCGAAGAAGGCGGGATTAGATCCGCAATGGACGCTCTCAAAACTGTGTCCTGAATTCCAAGGACTATACCCCAGAGTACCATACCAATTACCGCAAGAGTGTATCCGAAGGAAAAGACAAAAGGTGTTGTCAATATTGCAAGTATGGGAATTAAAAGTAAGGACTTAAAGCCTACTTTGTCGTAAAGCCTTCCTATTAGAAATGCAGAAATTCCCTCTGTCATCATAGCAACGGCAAAAATTACCGGTATCATGGCGCCGGAGACTATTGAATTTTTGCTGAAGTGATAGGAAATTATCATGAAATGGGCAAAACCCATCATTGTTAAAGTAACAAATATCGAATAAATCCAGAATCTTTTATCGAGTATACCTGAATTTTCATTTTTAGGCTTTTCCTTTTCTTCTTTTTCTTCTTCCATTTCATTGGGACTTGGATAATGCGCCATGGATATGAAAAGCACTATCATGGCTGCGATAGCCGGAATCAAAAGGAATAAATAACCCAATTTATAATCGTTGGGTTTAAGAAAGAGTACGAGAGCCACAAACAAAGGTCCTATAACGGCTCCGGCCTGATCTAACAGTTTGTGAAGTCCGAATCCCTTTCCTCTTCCAACTTCCTTTGTTGCAAAGGAGAGCATGACATCTCTTGGAGGATTCTTGAAAGCCTTTCCAAATCTTTCTATTATTATAAGTGCGAAGGCGATCTGCCAGTTCCAGGCAATGGCCATTAGAGGGACAGCAAAAAGGTTTACAGCGTAACCTATTATCGTAAGAAGCCAGTAAGATTTAGTCCTATCAACGAAATAACCAGTTATGAATCTAAGGGCATATCCTACAAACTCTCCGAGTCCACCTGCAAGTCCTACGGCAAGAGCACTTGCGCCTAACATAGACATAAAAGGCCCGTTTATGCTTCTCGCAGATTCATGAGTCATATCCGCAAAAAGGCTTACAACACCCAAAAGCACTATGAAGATCAAAGCCTTCTTTTTTTTGTCCATTTTTGCCTCCCTTTTGAAATGATAGGATACCTTTTTAAAGTATACATCACGATAGTCGTGTTATTTATTTAATCTATTTTAAAAAGTACATTAATTTTACAAGTAGAACTTAACATTTTGATCCAGTCCCTCGAATTGTGATATCATACTCTTAAGAAAGGAGCCAAAGAGATGGAGATTTCAAAGATCGTTGTGGATCACAGAAGATATCTTCACATGCATCCAGAACTCGGATTTGAAGAGTATGAAACGGCAAAATACATAAGAGAACACCTTGACAGATTGGGAATACATTACGATACCGTTGGCACAGGTACAATAGGATACCTGAATGTCGGGTCGAATGAAACCATCGCGCTTAGAGCAGACATAGATGCACTACCTGTAAATGAAATGAATGACAAGCCTTATGCCTCTAAAAATCCCGGAAAAATGCATGCTTGTGGCCATGACGCGCATACGGCCATGCTTTTGACGGCGGCAGAGTATATGACCATTCATAGACCTTCAAAGAATGTGAGATTCATCTTCCAACCTTCTGAAGAGGGTGGCTGTGGTGCCTGTGAAATGGTAAAAGCCGGTGCGGTTAATGGCGTGGATAGCGTCTTCGGAATTCATGTCTGGATCGGGACTGAATCCGGAAAGTTCTCGGTTAAATCAGGTCCTTTGATGGCCGGAGTTGATGAAATGACTTTACATGTAAAAGGATCAGGAGGTCATGCGGCTTCTCCGAACCAGACAATTAATCCTATCTCGATCGGATCAACGATCGTCAACGAGTTGATGAAGATAAGATCTCTTAGAGTAGATCCTCTTGACAGTGCGGTCTTAAATGTAACGGCATTTAATTCTGGAAATGCTTTCAATGTCGTGCCGGTAGATGCGAAAATACTTGGCACAATTCGAACTTTTTCTGACAAGGTAAGAGATGAAATAATTTCAAATGTTCAAAAGATGAGAGACCTTTCTAAATCTCTTGGTGGAGATTTGGAGATAAAGATAAACAGAATAGCTCCTCCACTTGTTAATGTCAAAGAAAGCACGGATTACGCGATAAAAACACTTGAAAGATTAGGATTTCCATATGAAGAGGCAATACCGACAATGGGATCGGAAGATTTTGCCTATTATCTTAAGGAGGTAAAGGGAGCATTTGTATTTCTTGGCATACGATCCCCATCTAAAAATATCATTGCTCCACACCATAGTCCTTATTTCGATGTTGACGAAGATGTCCTTGAAATGGGAGTCAAATTTTTTCTTGGACTTGTAGGTTCAATATAGTTGATTTTGGGAGGTAAATCATGAGATTAGAGAAAAAAGTGGCACTTATAACTGGAGCGGCAAGTGGCATTGGATTTGAGACTGCAAAGAAGTTTATATCGGAGGGAGCCGTGATTGCCGCGTGCGATTACAACGAAGAGGCGTTGAAGAAGGCGCAAAATGAACTTGGTGATGCCTATAAAACATACAAAATGGATGTTTCAAAGCACGATGAGGTGAAAATGATTGTCGACAAAATAGTAAAAGATCTCGGAAGAATAGATATTCTTGTCAATAACGCCGGCATAACGAAGGATAACTTTCTTGTCAGGATGTCTGAGAGTGATTTTGATGCTGTCATATCGATAAATCTAAAAGGAGTATTCAATGTAACACAGGCTGTCGTTCCTTACATGATGAATCAAAAAAGTGGGGTGATATTGAACGCGTCATCTGTTGTGGGTATCTATGGAAATATCGGTCAGACAAATTATTCTGCCTCAAAAGCGGGCCTTATAGGAATGACCAAAACATGGTCTAAAGAACTTGCAAGGTACAATATTCGCGTTAATGCCGTTGCTCCCGGGTATATAAAAACCCCGATGACTGCGAATCTGCCAGAAAAAGTCACAAACCTTATGAAGGAAAAAACGCCTCTCGGAAGAATGGGAGAGCCTGTAGATGTGGCGAATGCCTACCTTTTCCTTGCTTCAGATGAGGCCAACTACATAACAGGTCAGATACTCGGTGTAGATGGAGGGCTTGTTTTTTAGGAGATAAAGTGGAGAACAACAATCAGAACTTCGACTTCGAAAAATACGTTCAGGCAGTTAAATCGGCAGTTGAAAAGGCTCCTTTAAGATCCGAGGACAGTGTGGAAGTGTCAGACATTTGGGTTATAACTTCTCTTCCCGTTGATTTAATACTTGAATGTTTAAAAAGAGAAGAAATGAAATTGCCTCCGACGGTGAGTAAGGTTGTTTTCAACAAACGGGTGATCCTGAAAAACCCAGAATATAAAGGCAAAACTGAAGGAGGATGATTTCTATGGATACAATAGTCATAAATGGACTTTTTATTAACAGTTACAATCAGCTCATATCGAGCCCTTATTTTAAAAAGTTCATGATCGATTATCTCGGTACGATTGAAAAAAAAGGTGAAGTACCCGAGGTTTTAAAAAAATTCAAAAAGAAAAATTTCAAATACGATGATATAATGAATTACCTTTACACTTTGACTTTGAAACCCTCGAACGATCTCGATGATAAAACGAGAAGTCAACTGCAAAATTTCGTTGAAGGATTTTACGATTTCTGGAGAGAAAAGCATCGTTTCATAGTCAAAAGAGAAAGATTTTCAAAGAACGTAAATGAGAGAAATGGAATTCTTAAATCAGCGATGTATCTCGGAGAAGAATTCGAAAATACCGTAAGAAATCTTTACCGGGACCTTGAATTCAACACCTCTCTTAAGGTTCAGAAAGTCTTCAGGCAATTGCCAAGCGGCGCTCAGGTAATCTTCATAACCGATAAAATAAGAAATTCTCCAAAGATTAGAATGAAATACGAATGGATGTATTCGGTCTCATTCATATGGAGTGCGGTGATTGCTCCTCCGGCCATATTCCATACGAAATCCAATAAAAGAACGGGTGTCTTTCCAGTCGTAAAATCAAAATTCTTAGATAAGGTTAAACTTGATCGCGGATGGTACGCTATGCCAATAAAGGTTGGAAACCTCTTGATGTACATCTATTTCAATTACAAATACCTTGCGCATGCGGCAGGCCTTACAAATCTTTTCGAGATGGCAGATCTTACAGAGCCACGGAAACCTGACGGTATAGTGATCTTTGGCCTTCCAATAGATTACATAGGAAATGAATATAAAGACGGCGTGATATACGAGGACGAAATTTATGCTGGAGTCATACCAGATTTAGATGAAAATGACTACTTTGGATATGCCAAGAAGATGATTCTAACCGTTCACAATCTCATAATGATAGATAAGGGAAAATTGCCAGTTCACGGATCTCTTGCCACGATAAAATTGAAAAATGGTAGAAAGGCCAATATCATGTTCGTGGGCGATAGCGGTGCGGGCAAATCGGAGACTCTCGATGCTCTTGGAAGGCTTGATGAGGTTGAATATGTTAACATACTCATAGATGACATGGGGTCTTTGAGCATAGAAGATGGAAGAGTCGTTGCCTACGGTACAGAAATAGGGGCCTTTGTGAGACTTGACGATCTACCCCCTGGATATGCTTATTCAACGCTCGATAGAAGTATTTTCATGAATCCAGATCAAACAAATGCAAGGGTTATAGTTCCATTCGACAATTACAGCGAAATAATTTCGCCAACGCCGATAGATTTCTTCTTTTATGCCAACAATTACACCAAAGTTGAATCAGATGAAGAAAGAATAATTTTCTTCAAAGATCTTAAAAGTGCCATAGATGTTTTTTCCAAGGGTGCAAGGATGGCCAAAGGTACAACTTCAGAAAAAGGGCTATCCTTTTCATACTTTGCAAATCCATTTGGTGCCGTCCAAAGAAAGGAAATCCACGAAAAACTCGCGGATCTCTATGTCGGAAAGATGTTTGAAACGGGTGTAAAGGTTGGAGAGATAAGGACGATGTTAGGTGTAGCGGGGTACGAAAATGAAGGAACTCTTCTTGCAGCCCGCCAACTTGTCAAATTGATACGATAAACG
>PNIW01000108.1 GCA_002878315.1 Mesoaciditoga sp.
CATTTGCATAACGATCCTTTACGCATTTTTTGCCCTCTGCGCATTTATAATCCCCTAAACGGCATACATGATAAATGTTCTCTATTCAATAAATATAGTATTTGCTTGATCTTTTTAAAGGTAACTTCCATTTATGCTTGACTTTTTGTCCAAAACATTTCCCATGCGCAGAGCGCGTAAGAAGGCATAACAATTCATTACGCAATCATTTTTCAACTCCGAATCACTTTCGTCTAAATAAAGTTTTACGTGATCTGATGCCTATCGAAAACACACATAATATAAAGCGAAAGACTATTTATTCACCCTTCGATACCTCTAGATATCGTCCCCACAAACAATTCAACAACATCTAAAATCGATGTTTCTCCATCAAGAGTTCCTTCAAGATCAACCTCAAGTAATTCACCCAACAATTCTCTTGAAAGTGTTGCTCTTTCTTCGTCAGTCATCTCATGATCAATTTCCTTGATGATCTTTGCCCTCGACTGTCCCATTTCAACTAAAGTCATCGGCTTGTTAACTTTTGTATATTTACCTTCATTAAAAAGACGTTTAACCTTCCTTGTGGCGTTTAATGATACCCTAAAATCAAATTCGTTCAAATGGAAAGGATCTTTAGACAATTCTTTGATTTTCTCTAAAACCGCTTTATCCGTGGGATGTTTGTGATTTTGCCTTATGAACTTTTCAAGATCTTTATTTACATCTTTAGGCAGCAATTGGATCGTCAAGCGTACTCTTCGAATGAAATCATCAACGAGACTGACCAGTTCGGGATCCACGTATGGCCTTATCGAAACAAAATAATTGAGACACACATCGAAAAAGTTTTCTTTCATATGCTCTTTTCTGTATTTATTTTCATTCAACAAAGACAAAAAATAGTATAATTGCATAAATAGCCTCCTAACATTTATTCTTTTTTCTTTAATCACATTCTACCATTCGTCTGCATATAGAAGGGGAGATAAAATGGAATACAAAGAGTTCGTGGAAATATTGAGATACAACAATTTTAGAAGGAAAAGGGTTAAAATAGATGTTTTTGTCCTTTTAGATGATTCAAAACTTTCTTATCTGAGCAAATTCATAAAAACTCAGGATATGGATTTTATAAAAGATTTAAAGCATTTGATAGTCACATCTCTTAAAAATCTCCATGGTGAAAATGAACAAAGGTTCAGGAGATTTATAGAACAAAATCATAAGGCTCCTACCAATAAAGCCATAGTAGAGAAACTCTTCGAACTCTCCAGTGTACAAGTAGGTGAAGATTCCATTGCCAGAGCTTCTAAAATTCTCAAAAGAGCATCAACGGAAATGTTGGCAGAATGGCAAGATAGCCGAGCTTAGAATCGTTAGCACAATTAACTGCTTTCTATTTTCAAAACTCAAAGCTCTGAATTTTTTGCTTGCGTAAAGATTCTTTATGCATTTTTATTGCTCTGCGCATTTACAATGCCCTAAATGGCAGAGATGATACGTATAACCTGTTTAAAAATATAGCATTTAACTGATCTTTTGAAAGGTAACTTCCATTTATGATTTGACTTTTTGTCCAAAATATTTTCCATGCGCAGAGTGCGTAAGAAGGCATAACAATTCATTACGCAACTTATAATCACATGATTTAATCCCGTCATTTGCCTCTGTCAAGAATCACAACAGATGATCTGGAATACGTCAATATCACATGCCATATAAGAGAATCTTTGTATTTCAGCGTCAAACCAAAAGCGAGGCACTTTCATTGGAATAACGGAATACACATACTTTTATGGGCAAAGAGAAAAGTGATGTGATGAGGTTAGAGATGCTAAAAGCAACAGGATTGATGTCTTACTTAAAATTTTCGATATTGACATAAAGGCATGTATTTTACCTATCTTTTAGCTTTTTTAGTTTGTGAAAAGCGGCTAACAAGATGAAGGATGCTTTCACAATTATAGAATTGTTGATCGTGATTGCCGTCATAGCCGCACTGATTTCTGCAATGGTGCCGATTGGCATAATGGCAATCGATGAGACTAAAGCTTTGACCGTCGCGAACAATCTCTCTCAAATTTCAATTGCAATTATGCAAGATTTCTACTTAAATCACGAAATCATTTCGAATATCGACGATTTAAACTCGTATTTCGGAGATCAATCAAAGTTGCTTAATAAATATGCCATTAGCATAACAAATTCATCGCTTTGACGACAATCAACATCTGGTATACCGGCGGAGATATAACCGCCTCAAATGTTCAGAAATATTCTCCATCCATTGTTGCAACTCAAAATAACCTTCCCATGATAAGGGTGATATTACTTAAATACTGGTGATGTTAAAAAACTATCAGCTGAAGAAAGGTTAAAATGTGACTTTTCAACTTCAAACCATTTTGAAAAAGGTCATTATCGCTCCACTTAAAAGAGGTACGCTCAGGTTATCATCCACTGAAAGTGGCAAAGATTCAACAATGGCTGCTATTAAAGCTCCGCAAATAGATATCCATAACGGGTGAATACCAAAGATCCACGAAAAATAAGAGACGCTTATGGCTGCCGCTGCAAATCCTAAAAATCCTTCAACTGTTTTAGACAGCATCTTGAAGATCTTCCTTCTTCCGTAACTTATGCCTATTATTTTGGCGGCCATGTCTCCGAAAACAAGAAAACCAAGGCTCAGTATCGCTGTATTCCTATCGAAGATTATGAAGATCAAAAACACACCCATTAAAAATAATGTCATCGAAGAAAAACGCTTCGCCTCTTTTGCCTTGTAAATTTTGAATCTCCCCAGTTTCTTTGTCAAAGAGACGTTCACCCGCTCAGACAAAAGTCTTGTCAAATCCATGAAAAAGAAGACTGCTAAAACTATACCTACCAATGTAAGGAATGTGGATCTTTGCATTAAAAAGTCCAAAAGTACGAATGACATTGAAGCGGGCCTTAGAAAGATTCGCCAAAGTCGCATGTTTTCATCTTTGAGATTGAGAATCTTCAACTTCTTCAAATTCATCACACTTATCACGAAGATGTAAATCATAAGTATGTTGGCAAAGAGGGAAACATTCGAAAAACCAGCCCTTATTGTCACAAGCATCGAAAGTACGGGCAACGTTGTCAGGGCAAGGAAATTCTCGTCTGAAGATGTGAAATATATGCATAAAACAAAAAACACAAGATAGATGATATCCCCTAGCAAAACATGAAAATTCATATGCATCGATATCTCAAAAAGTGCAACCAGTAAAATACCCGTTGCAGTTGCAACTCCGCGTCCGCCTTTAAATTTCAGATAAAAGGGAAAAAGGTGGCCCGCTATTGCACCCGCACCACTCATGTAGACCCAAAAGAGCGGGAATTTAAAGATCCACAAAGATACAGCCATCGCCATGAGCCCTTTTGTTGTATCGTAAGAGGCAGTAACGACTGCCGGAAAGAGTCCTATTTCTCTTTTTACGTTCGTAGTTCCTGGATTTCCATCTCCAAGTGTACGAATGTCCAATCCAGTCAAAAACTTTGTCATGAAGTATGCGGGTAAAATTGAGCCTATCAGATAACCGAGGATAATGCCTATGGCATAATCTAAATCTTCAATTGCTGCCGGCATTTTCTCCCAGAGATTTTCTCAACTTCTTCATCGCTTTTACCTCTATCTGCCTGACTCTTTCTCTTGTGATCCCGAATTGCCGTCCTATTTCATCAAGAGTCTGCCTCGGCCCGTTCAGACCGTATCTCATTTTTACGATCATCGCCTCTTTCGGATCCAAAGTATCGACGATCTTCTCAATCTGATCATGAAGTTCCTCACGATACGCGTATTCTTCTGGAGATTGTGCATCTTCATCTGCCACAAAATCCTCGAGCGTTGCATTTTCATCCACCACTCTATCCAGAGAAAGCGTTTCTTTTATGGCTTTCATCTGTTCCACTTTATCTTTTGGCAATTCCATTTCGTACGCGATGTATTCGATATCCGGATATTCGCCATACTTTTGAAGATATTCTCCCTCTATCTTTTTCATCCTGCCAATTTTTTCAAGCGTGTGGACAGGTATTTTTACCCCCTTGCCCTTGCTCGCGATCGCCCTTGACATTCCCTTTCTTATCCAATAGCTTGCGTATGTGGAAAATCTGTATCCCATCTTCCAGTCAAATTTATCCACAGCCCTCATAAGGCTTATGTTGCCTTCCTGAACAAGATCAAGAAACGGAAGCCCCAAACCCATGTAATGTCTTGCTATGCTCACGACAAGTCTGAGATTGGAAAGGATAAACTCATCTCTTGCGTGCTTGTCACCTTTAGATATCCTGATGGCAAGTGTTTTTTCTTTTTCCGGAGTAAGTAGAGGGATATTTTTGATTTCATTCATGTAGGATGAAATGAGATTATCCCGCGGTGAGTAAAAGCGGATATTTTCAATTTCTTTATCTTCATTCGATTCACAGAGATGATCGTCCAAATCCATTAAACCTATCGCTGCCAATTTATCTTCAAGCAACCTATCACCTCATTTGTATCGACGATATTCACAAATTCAGATACTGACAGCAGATGAGGAACTTAATCAGATATTACAACAAAGGCATCTCAATGTCAATGATAAAATCAATCCTTCTCTCTGACCGCCACAATATTCTCAATTTCGACGTATTCAGAAGGAACTATGGTGCTTATGGCACTTTTGTATATCATATTCTGCTGCCTTTCGCCGTCTTTTACAAGAATGGAATAGTGATCGAAGGAGTTTATGCGGCCTTTGATTTGAAAGCCATTTGTAAGATATATCCTAACTGTTATTCTACGCTTTCTCAGGTAATTCAGAATCTGATTCTGCATCTCTGCCATGAGATCCACCCAGATATTCGTAACATTCGTATCCATGACTTATTCTTCTTGAATAACATCTGTCATGGTACTTTTGCGCCATGCCAGAACTTTCAAAAAGCTTTACCTTGAACCTTCTCATGCCATCTATACGGCCGTATTCAAGCCTTACCGCGTAAAGATCATCGAAGAGTGTCTTTTCAACAGGGCCGAGCACGTAAAACCTTTTCATGTGCTTTTCCGACACAATCTTTAAAAATATCATCCGACCTCCTTCAGTGGTGATCCACCTTTACAAACACCATCTCGATTATATCATGCAAATAAGATAATTGACATTTGACATTTGACACAGTCTGGTGTATATTTAAGTCTGAAAAATCAACTTCCATGCGAGTCGAGGATTATACGTGAGGGGATATAATCCATCTCCATGGAAGGTGTCATGAAAGTACAATTTACGTATTTAAATACCAGCGGGAGGGATAACACGAATAAAAAAGACCTTATCGACGAAGTTGCAAAAAGCACTGAATTGATGAAAAAAGATGTTGCCGTTATACTGGACGGCACTCTGAAGGCGATAAAGGATGCCGTTGCCAAAGGAGATAGTGTATCTTTTGTCGGATTCGGGACATTTTCCGCAGTCGAAAGGGCAGCGAGGGATGGACGAAATCCAAAGACCGGTCAGGTAATCAAGATAAAAGCGAGGAAGGTGCCGAAGTTCCGCGCCGGCAAAAACCTTAAAGACAGCGTTTAATGAACTTTCATATCTTTGCGGTCGACCTCAAGCATAACGAAAACAATAGAAGGCCTCTGGCAAAGATGCCCGTATACGCGTCATACGACGTCGTGGCTGCGCTTTGAATAGAGGGGTAAGAAATAAAAATACCAAAAACAGAAGTACCCCCCTATTTTGAGCCCCTATGAGCGTCTGGCGGGGTTTCGTTATTTCATGATGGTTTTGTGATGTCATCTTGTTT
>PNIW01000042.1 GCA_002878315.1 Mesoaciditoga sp.
TTTCGAGCGCTTCTTTTACGGATATCTCTCCGGCCGATATGCAGCCACCGCCGGCGCATATGTGAATTGTATGTGCTTTTGGACTTTTTGCCTTTACCTGCCCGGAGATCTTTTTTAAGAGTTCCTCATTTAACTTCGTGATATCGCTTCCTTTCGGTTATAATATTGTTAGGACAATTTATATTATACTTAAATAACTTTAAAAGTCGAATAGTTGTTTTAAGCGAAGGGCAGGATGAAAGATCGAAGGGTAAAAAGTAAGGGATGGTAAGAACAGATCTAAAAGGAGTCGGTAAAACTTGTCCAATACATCACATATGTGATATAATCATTTAAAATAAAGGAGGTCGCGAAATGGATCACGAACATTTCATGCGCCACAGAAATATGAACAGTGATTTGAGAAATTCGATGAGTGCCGAGGTTATAAAGGCGCTCAACCTTGGACCATCTGATGTCGTATTCGATATAGGATCTGGCGATGGCTTTTATTCCATGAATTTCGCAAAGTTATCTTCCAAAGTTTATTCGATAGATGCATATGAAGATAATTTTCAGAATCCAAATTATTCTAATTCAAAGATAGAAAAGATAGCAACAGACATTTGCGAATGGATAAAAAGCAATGATTTTTCGGATGCATCGCACGTTTTCTTTTCCAATTCTTTTCACGATATAGAGTGCCAGGATGGAATTTTAAAGATTCTGTCAAAGAGTTTGAAGAAGGGCTCTCATCTCGATATGGTTGAGTTCAAATTGGAAACGCAGTTTGGCCCTCCGAAAAGTTTTAGGTTTTCAAAAGAAATGCTTAAATCGAAAGTTGAACCTTACGGATTCAAAGAAGTCAATTACATCGAATTCGAATACCATTATTTTATTTCCTTTGAAAAAATTTGAATCATGTATCTTTCCAAAAGAGAAGCGGAATATTCCATTCGGACAGAAGACAAGATAGACGTAATTGAATTTCAAAGTCCCATTCCGTCCGGTATAGAAAAAGTGGACAAGGCGAAGGCTTTTCTTTTTAAATCTAACGATTCAAAAAAGAGCGTTGTCTTTATTCATGGAACAGGACAGAGAAATTTCGATCACCTAAAATATTATCCTTTGATTTTTTCAAAATCGGGATATGCGACGTTAATGCCTATTCTTCCGTATCATTTCGAAAGGACGCCAGAAGGTCAAAAAAGCGGTTTGGCTTTTATAAAGGGTACCGACAAACAACTTGCGAAAAGATTCGATCAAGCTGTCACAGAAGTATTGACATGGGTAGATTATCTTGAGAAATATGGTTTTAACGAGATAAATATAATGGGCTTTAGCTTTGGAGGCATGATTGCGACCATCTCGATGGCGATAGATAAAAGAATAAGAAAGGGTTCTTTTGTCGTTACAGGTGGAAATTACGAATACATCACATGGCACAGCGTTGCGACAAAGGTTTTAAGAGTGAATTACGAGGAGAATAAATCTTGCACTCCCATCGTTTGTAACATAAAGCATCGTATTTTTGAGAGAATGATAGAAGAATTTAGCGAATTGGAAGATCTTGAAAAGATGCATCCATGTTTTACATACGATCCATCGATCTTTGCGAAATTCATAAAACCAGAAAATGTCATTTTTTTTGAGGCTTTATTCGATCTTTTCATACCAAAAAAATCTTCGAGGGATCTCTGGGAGAGAATGGGAAAACCGCGCAGGTACGAACTTTTATCAGGTCATCTAACCTCCCATCTCTTTTTTAGGCATTTTATTGCTAATAAAACTTTAGAATTTTTTAAGGAGGAATAAAAATGCTGATAGCGGTACCGGTTATGGGAAATGAAGGAATGGACGCAGAGATATCTGGACATTTCGGTCATGCACCATTTTTCGCCTTTGCCGAGGTGGAAAATGGAAGAATTGAATCTGTCGAATTCAAAGCAAATCCCTTCGCAGAAAATCATGCCCAAGGAAGTGTGCCATCATTTTTGGTGAAAAACAAAGTCAACGTCTTAATCGCGGGCAGCCTTGGTCAGAGGGCTTACGAAATTTTGACAGACAATGGCATAAAGGTTTATCCTTACGCTTCGGGAACTTTAAAGGATGCCATCGATGCTTACATTTCTGGTAAACTCGATTCGCAGTACAAAGGAGATATTCTTAAAGACTAAAGCCGGCAAAAGCCGGCTTTAATTATCTGTCCTCGTCATCTTCTCCTTCATCGTAATCTTCATTATCCTCTTCTTCTTCATCTTCGTCGGAGTAAAAATCTTCATCTTCGTCTTCATCGATGTAGTCCCATATTTCGTCTTCTGAAGCGATAGTTCCTTCGTCTATCATCTGTTTGACGATCTTTGAAGCCTTTTGAAGGCGCTCTTTGTATTCTTTGAGAATAGTCTTTGCCTCTGATTCTGTCATGCCACCCCACACAAGGTCCTCAAGTACAGATTCTTCTTCTTCAATGGAATATCCGGCCTCATCGTCCCAGACTATTTCCGGATTTGAATAGTCGTAAATCTCGCTATCGTTGATGAGAGAAGAAACTTCATCGATCTTTTCCTTTAATTCTCTGTCCAACATGATTACCTCCAGGTTGAAATTGTCGAGAATGAATTATACACCAAAATTGAAATACTTTCAATATGCCGAATTGTATTTTTACAATCACATATTTGACTTCAATTTTTCTAACAGGTTCATTTGGATTTTAGAAGAAATTGGAATATAATAAGATGATGAATTTTAAGGAGGCAAGAAATGAAAGGTACTGTAAAGTGGTTTGACGCGAAGAAAGGCTTTGGTTTCATAACTGCCGAGGACGGAACTGATATTTTTGTTCATTATTCGGCTATCCAGGGGGGAGGATACAAAGAGTTAAAAGAAAACCAGAAAGTGACCTTCGATGTCACAGAAGGGCCTAAGGGAAAACAGGCATCTAACGTTAAACCCGCTTAATCTCCCACAATTGCTTCGCTGGAAGATTCGACGAAGCAATTTTAGATCTTCAGGATTTTCTCTCGTAGAACTCTTAATCGTTTTGGCAATAATAGCGGCTATAATAGGAGCCCTTGTTCCTGTTGGCGTAATGATAATAAATCAAGCGCGTTCTCTCGTGGTTGCAACGAATCTTTCGGAGATCTCTATAGCCGTTATGCAATCTTTTTATCTGGATCACAAGATCCCTTCAAATATAGAAGAAATCGCGAAGTATTTCGGAGATCAATCAAAGATTCTAAAAAATTACGCGCTTAGCGTGTCTCAAAGCGCGACATTGACAATTGTAAATATATGGTACAAAAATAATGACATCACTGCCTCGAATGTTGCAAGATATTCCGCATCGGTAATTGCAACTGGAGATAATCTGCCAATGGAAAGGGTTATTCTGCTTAAGAACTGGTAAGATCGAATTTGTACGTGTTGAGAATCCAATTTGGCATTACGAACCTTGCTGTCTTAAGAGGATCGACAACCTGGCAGATCTCTGCATGACCTGATATACTCATAAGCATAACGATCTCGTGCATGTTCAATGGCAACCTTTCCTTTAGAATATTTGCCATCTCCTCGGCAGATTGTTTTATCGCGGCATCTATTGTCTTTGCGGATGAGATAGTCGTAAAGTCCTGATCATCTGAGAGGATGGGATCTTTTATATTTAAATTCTTCAAAACTCTTACCCTGATCTTGACATTCCCTGCAACCTCAACCCCGCTTACGCCTACCTCTCCGTCTCCCATGGCTGCATGCAAATCCCCTATTCCAAGAAGGGCTCCCTTCGTGTATACGGGCAGATAAAGCGTCGATCCCGTTGTTATCATCATGTTGTCCATATTTCCACCATGTGGGCCAGGAATGCCACAACTTATTTCTCCGATTTTGGGAGCAACTCCTATTACTCCTATCATTTTATTAACGGGAATAGAAAGTTTCGAATCGAAGATAATCATGTCTTTTTTTATCTGTACAATCTTCACGTGAATATCGTCCATGAGATGACCAAGAAGGCCTTCGCCCTTCCCGCTGACTATGACTCCCTGATTTGCTATCGATATGTTCATTATATCTATCTTTAAGGTATCCCCCTCTTCGGCCTCTTCGACAAATATGGGCCCAGTTGCAGGATTTATCTTAGACCAGTCAATGGAATTTAGCGTGTCTGAGGGACTCTGGATCTGGTTCGAAAAACAATCCATCGTTTCAACTTCTAAAATCGTTCCAGAAGAGATCTTTACGACAGGTCTGTTTTTTGAAGAAAAACTGAAGAAATGATCTGTACTTTTTATCTCTATCATTAAATACCTCCAATTGAATCAAAAACCCTTTCAAAAACTTCAAGTTCCTCTTTAGAATACAAACACATCCTGACTAATTCTATTGAAGATTTGCGGGAAAAATATCTCTTTACAACTTCGTAGAATATCCTTGCACATCTATCTTTTGGAAAGCCATATATGCCCGAACTTATTGCCGGAAATGTAATGCTCTTTAAGTTTAGTTCATCGGCTTTTTTGAGCGCATTTTCAAAGGCTCTTGAAAGCTTTTCATCTTCTTTCCCCTCACCCCATACGGGGCCGACTGCATGTATAACGAATCTGGCATTCAGCCTTCCGGCCGACGTAACGGCCACATCTCCTGTATTCAAAGGACCATGCTTTTGAATGTATTCGCGAGATTCTTTGTCTATAACGTCTCCACCTGCCATCGATATTGCGAGCGCAACTCCGCCGCCATGGGCGAGATGGGAATTTGCCGCATTGACTATGACATCAACATTTTCTTTCGTTATATCACACTGTTTTATTTCTATAAGCGTGTTTCCTATTCTCGCACTTCTCATGATCACACCGGATAGATAGATAACTCTGGAAATTTTGAAGAGTAATCGTCTGCGATTTTAAAATCTACCTTGATCTTTGCGATGTATTTCTTCTCGAGGAAAGGTCTTGCTATCTGGGGAAAGAGTGCGTAACTGAGAAGATCTTCATCGTTTTGGGCGAGTTCTCCTATCTCCTTTCTTGCTTTTTCAAGGCCAGGCTCAAGAAGATCTGCAGGTCTTACATCTATTGGCTTTTCATTTCCGAGGATCTTTTTGATTATCTCCTTGCTTATCGGGGCTGGAGGCTTTCCATACATTCCTTTGACGTAATTTTTCGTCTCCTTTGTAACCATCTTGTACCTTTCACCATTTAAAACATTCAAAACAGCCTGAACACCGACGATCTGGCTTGTTGGAGTTACAAGAGGAGGAAAGCCGAGATCCTCTCTTACTTTTGGTATTTCTTTCATAACCTCATCGTACCTGTCAAGGGCATTCTGGGCTTTAAGTTGACTTACAAGGTTTGAAAGCATTCCTCCCGGTACCTGGGCCGAGAAAATTCTTGAATCTATCGAGGTCATTGCCACATCCTCCGATCTGTGATTTGCCCTTACCTTTATGAAATGATCGTTGACGTGATTTATCTTTTCCATATTCAGTTTTGTCTCATATTCTTCACTGTCCTTTATCATCATGACAAAAGGTTCAACGGCTGGTTGGCTTGTTCCATAAGCAAGAGCGCTTGTCGCTGTATCTATTATATCGGCGCCGGCCTCTATGGCTGCCCAGTAAGCGGCATCTGCAAGGCCACTTGTGAAATGGGAGTGAACCTCGATAGGAAGATTGAATTTTTTCTTGAGAGCCTTTACAAGTTTGTACGATTGCGGAGCGGTTAAAAGGCCTGCCATATCCTTTATACAGAGAGAATCTACTCCCATATCTACCAATGATTTTGCAAATTCAACGTACTTCTCTATCGTATGCACGGGGCTTACAGTATAACTTATCGCTCCTTGAACGTTCATACCGTATTTTTTTGCATATTCTACAGGCTTTTCAAGATTGCGAGAATCATTTAAAGCGTCAAAGATCCTTACGACGTCTATACCATCTTCGCCCATTTTCTTTATGAAAAGTTCAAGAACATCGTCGGGATAATTCGAATAACCGAGTATATTCTGGCCCCTTAGGAGCATTTGTAATTTGGTTTTTTTGACCCTTTTCCTTATCTCTTTAAGCCTTTCCCATGGGTCTTCGTTGAGATATCTCAAACAGGAATCAAAAGTTGCTCCACCCCACATTTCGAATGCTTCGTACCCTATTTCATCCATCTCCTCAAGCACCGGAAGCATTTCAGAAGTTTTCATTCTCGTTGCAAGTAAAGACTGGTGAGCATCGCGAAGGGTTGTATCCATGAAATTTATAACTCTCATCTGAAACCTCCTCTCATATTTTCTCATATCTTCGACATCTTTGAAAAACTGTAAAAGCCCTGAGATGCTACGATGACATGATCGATCAACTTTATACCGATAACCTCCCCTGCCTCTTTGATCCTGTGCGTTGCTTCATCATCTTCTTTACTCGGAGCGGGATTGCCTGATGGATGATTATGAATGACTATAACCCCTGAGGAGGGATATCTTATGGCCATTCCAAAAATCTCACGCGGATGGATCAAAGAGGCATTTGCAGTTCCTACGGTTAAATCCTTTACCGCTATGATTCCAAGTTGCGAATCGAGCGCTATAACCCTTACTTGTTCAACCGTCGCAAGTACCATATCTTTGCAGAAATCGTAAACATCCTCTGCAGATTTAAGAAATTTCTTTTCCCTGAGGGATTCCTTCCACATTCTATTTCCTATTTCGAGTGCCGCCTTTATTGCTAAAGACTTTGCTTCTCCTATTCCCAAAGCGGAATCGAAAAGCTCTTCGAAAGAGGCATTTTTCATTTTAACGAAGGAATTATCGAATTTGTTTAAAAGTTCTTCGGCAACCTCTAAAAAATTTTTTCCCTTCGTTCCGGTTCTCAAAAGGATCGATACAAGTTCGGCATCGCTAAGAGTTTCTATTCCTCGCTTTAGGGCACGCTCTCTTGGCTTTTCCATGTCAGATAAATAGACAGGCGTCTCCGAATGAGAAAAATCTGTAACTATTTTCGATTGCCATCTTATAAGCCTTCATCACAAGATCTCTCCCGGCAAATGCGGAGACAAGCACTATCAAGGAAGATTTTGGAAGGTGAAAGTTCGTTACGAGTCCTTCCACAACTTTGAATTTGTAAGGCGGATATATGTAAAGAGAAGTATCTCCGTGAAGTTGTCCCGTCTTTGCCCACGATTCAAGAGTTCTCACAACAGTCGTTCCCACTGCTATCACCCTTCCCTTTTTGTGCTTTATCTCTTCTATGGTCTCTTCTGGGATTCTGTAATTTTCCGTGTGCATCTTATGTTCCTCGATCTCTTTTTCATGTATCGGTCTGAATGTGTCAAGCCCCACATCAAGGGTTACCTTCAATATTTTAACACCCTTTGTGCTTATTTCATCAAGAAGGCGATCTGTAAAATGTAATCCTGCCGTCGGGGCTGCAACTGATCCCGGATCTCTGGCGTAAACTGTTTGATAACGTGATGGATCTTCGAGAGGCTTCTTTATGTAGGGAGGAAGTGGAATCTCACCTATCTTCTCGAGTTCTTCGTCCCCGACATTGAACTCAAAGTACCTCGTTCCGTCAGACAGATGTTTTACACATATTCCTTCGGCCCCTTTAAAAATAATCTTTGTACCTTCCTTTATCTTTCCGCCTGGTTTTACAAGCGTTTGCCACCTTTTATCATCTACTTTTTTCAGTAAAAACACCTCAACGTTCGCACCTGTTTCTTTTTTTCCGATAAGTCGGGCTCTTATAACTTTGGTCTCATTTAAAATGAGTAAATCGTCTTTGTTCAAATAATCTACTATGTTGTAAAAGATCCTATGATCTATTTTTCCCGTGTCCTTATGAATTACCATCAATTTTGAATGATCTCGAGGGTTAGTCGGACTCTGGGCTATCAGAGATTCGGGCAAATAATAATCAAAATCTTCAATTTTCAATTTAAGACATCCTCCTGTGATAAAATATACTCTGTATGATATTATATACGATTATATAATATAATGAATTCGCTTTAAAATCCGAATTTCCATAATGGAGGCAATATCTTGGCGTTAAATACATCTAAGGATCTTGAAAAGATCGTAATATACGAGGTTTTTGCAAGAGCTTACGGAGGATTTTCAAAAGTAGAGGCAGATCTTGAAAGAATAAAGAATTTAGGCGTTGATTATGTTTGGTTTATGCCCGTTCATCCAACGGGAATTGAAAATAGAAAGGGTACTTTAGGATCTCCATATGCAATAAGAGATTACAGATCGATAGATCCATCTCTGGGAAGTGAAGATGAGTTCAAACATCTCATCTCTTCTATTCATAATTTAGGAATGAAGGCAATGATGGACGTCGTTTTTAATCATATGGCTACCGATTCTGTACTTGCCACGAAGCATCCCGAATGGTTTATGAGAGATGGAAATGGAAAGCCTACTAGAAAGATAGCTGATTGGTCGGACATAATAGATTTTGATTTTTCGAATCCGGCCCTTTCTGAGTATTTGATAGACACACTTAAATTCTGGGTAAAAAATTACGATATAGATGGCTTTAGATGTGATGTGGCAGGTCTTGTTCCGATTGGATTCTGGAATAGAGCAAGATCTGAACTTGAAAATGTTAAAAATCTTGTGTGGCTTTCGGAATCAAAGGATCCGTATCTTTATCAGGCGTTCGATATTACATATGATTACGACAGTTACGACATTCTCAAAGCGTATTTTGCGGGACAAAATTCCCTTTCCAATTACGCTTCTAATTTTGAATATCAAAAGCAGATATTCGATGATCATATAAAGTTGAGATTTCTTGAAAATCACGATCAGGAACGCATAGCAAAATATGTTGGTGGCAAGTTACACGCATGGACGACGCTTTTAATGGTTCAAAAGGGAGCCATTTTGCTTTACAACGGTCAGGAATTCGCGCTTAAAGACAGGCTAGATATATTCAATGAATTTCATCTTGATTTTTCGAAAGGAGATAAAGAGTTTGAAGATTTCATGAGAAACCTTATCAGATTAAGAAAGAATATGCCGGCCCTTTCTTACGGGAAGATGGACGTGCTAAAAAACAGCGATCCGCAATCTGTCATTTCAATTTTGAGAAGAGCGGAAAATTCTCTTGCGCTTTACGTTGGTAATTTGATCTCGGGTGGCAAGGTTCAGATCAACTTTGGAAATCTCAATAACGTCTATATTCATGCCTTCGATCACCTAAAGGGAGAGCCCATTACCTTTTACATAGATAGAAAGAGTATGGCAACATTTGACATAGAAGATTATTTGCTACTTTCATCTTACAAGGCAGGTATATGAGATGGATATATTGAGAACATTTTTTAACGAAATAAAGATAATGTACAGATCAAAGAGCATGATCTTTTTGACCGTCGTCGTGCCTATAATTCTGATGATAATTTTAGGATATATCTTTCCAAGCATGTTAAATCCCGCGAATTACAGGATAGCCGTATACAACGAGGATACAGGTGAATATTCTAAGGTAATACTATCTCTTGTTTACGGAATGTTAAAAGGAGACAGTTTTGTATCGGTAAGCAATTATGACGATCTTACAAAAGGCCTAAATGACGGTACATTCGATGGCGCGATAATCATACCGAAGGGATTTTCAGAGGATGTCCAGCATTCCAATAATTTCTCGCTCAACTTTGTTCCCTCTGTGGCAAATATCCAGACATCTGTTGTCATATATCAGGCTCTTAGATCGATACTTTCAGAGGTAAGCAATGGCGTTATGATTTACAACATTCTTGAACTTTACAAAAAGCCAAGCGTGAAGATACCAATAGGGCCGCCAAAACTCTCATTTGAAGGGCCCGCGGGATCTAATCTAAATTACATTGATTTCATGATACCCGGCATAGCGGCTCTTATCGCAATAGTGAGCATCGCGATAAGCCTTTCATCGACGATCTCTTACGAGAGAGAACACGGAATCCTTTCTGGAATAATAGTGAGTACGGTCAACAGAACATCTTACATATTCGGGAAAACGCTTGCGTATACCTTTGATGGCATTGTAAAGGGATCAATCGCGCTGTTGACGGCTCAAATATATTTTGGCAGCGGATTTAACACTCCATTGAGATCTATTCTGATCCTTGCTCTTGGCAGTTTTGCGTTTTCCGCTTTTGGGATGATAGTTGCCGTGCTTTCTCCAAACCAAAAGATTTCGGGCGCGATAATAATAGGATATGTTGTTCCGACGATCTTCGTGAGTGGGCTATTCATTCCGATAGATCAAATGCCACAGATAGCCCGTATGATTTCAAAATTCTTTCCACTTACCTTTATGGCTGATGCGATGCAGAGGGTAAGTATACTTAACTTTCAGATCTCTCAAGTTATGATGGATATTGTCCCGCTTTTGATATACGCCATCGTGGCATTTTTAATATCCACCTTGGCCTTTCACAGAATAGAAAAATTAGAGGAGATATGAGATGTTAAAGTGCATTCCTCAATTTGTGGAAGAAATATGGGGAGATGAATCCCTTGGGAAACTCTACGGTGTTGATGGAAAGATCGGAGAGGTATGGTTATGCTCGGGCCATCCAGAGAGAAAGACAAAATTAGTCGATGAAAAAGGAAACGAGGTATCATGGGATTACGTTACAAAAATATGGGGCTTTGAGCGTTTTCCCTTTCTTGTAAAACATATAAAAACCTCTCAATGGCTTTCAGTTCAGGTCCATCCAGACGATGATGTTGCAAGGAGTGCAGGCGAACCATGGGGAAAGCCTGAAATGTGGTACTTTTTAAAGGACGGAACACTTATCAATGGCCTTCAAAATGGCGCTTTGGAGAGATTAAAGTCTGGCGATCGTAATTGGAATGAATTGCTAAGTTTTACGCATGTAAGGAAGGGACAGGCAATGTACATAAAACCGGGAACAGTTCATGCCATAGGCCCCGGGATGGAACTTTATGAATTTCAGATGACCTCCGACATAACTTACAGATTTTATGACTGGGACAGGGGCAGAAAAACCCACTTCGAAGAGGCCCTGCGTGTTGCACAGGATATAAAGGCAGAGCCATTCGATTTTAAAAGGCTTGAAACCGATCACTTTAAAATCGAATTGTTCGATAAAGTAAAAGCAAAGGGCAAAGCAGTTTGTTTGGCGATAGAATCTTCTGGCATCCCATCTTCTTACATCTTGGCAGATGGGGAAGAATTTTTCTTCAACAATACCACCTTTGTGATGACTCTGCCATGAATTATTTTTACGTGGGAATATCCAAATATCCAATACAATCCCTTGTTTACTCTTACGATGGAGAAATAGAAGAGGGAGCCCGTGTTTTTGTAGACATAAGGGGTAGAAAACGTTTAGGATATGTGATTGGAAAGGCCGAAAGGCCTGAATTCAACGTGAAAAGTATATTGGAAGTCATAGACAAAACATCTTACATAGATGAAAAGATGATGCTTTTGATAAAAGAATCTGCCTTTAAGTACATGGTACCGATCGGCGAGGTCATGGATTTGTGCTTTCCTCCATTCAAATTCAAGGGAAAAAGCGTAAAATCCGTAGAGGCCGGGAAATACATATCTTTGAAGATATCACTTTCAGATCTTTTAAAGTTTAAATTCACAGCGGAAGAAACCCGGATAGTTGAATTCCTGCTTGAAAATGGAATCGTTGAATATAATTACATTTCCAGAAATTTTTCAAAGAATGCCATGAAATCTCTTCTCGATAAAGGCATCGTGATTTTAACCAATATCTCCGGACAGCAGATCGTAAATCTTACCCCAGTTCAAAAAGAGGTTGTCATGTCAATAATTTCAAATCCTTATAAGCCTCATCTCATCCATGGTATAACGGGATCTGGAAAGACGGAAATATACTTTGAGATTGCCGATAAGGTTGTCCAAAATGGCAAAAAAGTGCTTATCCTTGTCCCCGAGATAATACTTACGCCTCAATTGATGGTAAGAACGAGAAAGAGATTTCCAAACGCAAAAATCGGGATGTACCACAGTGGCCTTGGATCTTCGAGAAAGATAGAATGGGATGAGGCTGTGAATGGAAATTTAGACATTCTTCTGGGCACAAGGAGCGCTGTGTGGGTACCGATCAAAAATATTGGACTTATCGTCGTTGATGAGGAACAGGACGAATCATACAAACAATACGCGATGAGACCTTATTACAATGCCGTTGATGTCGCAAAAAGACGTGCCGAAATAGAAGGGGCCATCTTTGTTCTCTCGTCGGCCACCCCGAGAATAGAGACCTACTACAGATGCATGACCGGCTCTTACCAACTTCACAAAGTTGTGGAACGCACTGTCGGAGAAATCCCCGAGATCACCGTTGTGAAAACGGGCGGTGCGATATTTTCGAACGTACTTATTTCACGAATTGAGCAAGTTATTAAAAAAGGCAATCAGGTCTTTCTCTTCGTTCCAAAGAAAGGATTTGCAAGCAGGGTACAATGTGAAGATTGTGGATACATATTCAAATGCCCCAATTGTGATGTGCCAATGACGTACCATAAAATAGACGGAACTTTGAAATGCCATTATTGCGGCCACATCGAGCCATTTCCCTCTACGTGTCCGGTATGTGGATCCGCAAGAATAAAAAGGGGAGGAGTAGGGACAGAGAGGGTTGAGCATGAAATCTCAAAATTATTTCCGGGCGCGAGAATTAAAAGAATGGACAGAGAAGAAGTAAAGGATATAGAGTCTGTTGAGAGTACGCTCGATGGAATTTCAAAACGGGAGTACGATATAGTTGTTGGAACGAAGATGATAACTAAAGGGCTTGATTTTCCAAGCATAGGCCTTGTAGGGGTTATTGACGCGGATCATTCACTCGGGATACCGGATTTCAGATCGAATGAACGTACATTTCAATTGCTCTCTCAGGTTAGCGGAAGGGCCGGAAGGGGAGTGAAGGGAGAGGTTGTAATTCAGACAATGGATCCGGCCAATCCAACGATAAAGGCTGTCGAAAAACAGGATTATGAAGCATTTTATCTTTCAGAGATAGAAAGAAGAAGAGTTTCAGGATACCCTCCGTTCAAGGAACTAATACTTATAACGTCTGAAAGCACTTCCGAAAAGGAGGCTTTTAAAAATATAGAGAAGGTTAGATCTGCGATAGCGAATGGCCCATTTGAGGTGCTCGGTCCGGCCGAGTCTCCTATTTTCAAATTGATGTCAAAGTACAGATATCAACTGCTTCTGAAATGTGATGACATTAATGAATCTGTTGATTATCTTTCAAAGGTCATAAGGGAAGATGTTATAGGCTTTGATCCTGTTAATCTGAAGGTAGACGTTGGGCCATACACATTTTAAGGGGGATTTATTTTGGAGATACTTTTATATCTTTTAACCTATGCCGTGGGTGTTTTAACCGGTTTTATGAATGTCATCGGAGGCGGTGGATCCGTCCTTACACTTCCCTTGCTTACATTTCTTGGTTTAAGCATAGGTATGGCCAATGGAACAAACAGGGTGTCTATACTTTTACAAAATATAGTCTCGACCTACCAGTTCAAAAAAGGCAAGGTTCATATCATAAAAACTGCCCTCCCCTTTGCGATAGTGGCTTCTTTTGGAGCGATAGCGGGGACTTTCTTTGTTGTAAGCATAAATCAGGAAATTTTGAAAAAGGTAATAGGTGTTATTCTGATAATAATGGGGTTATTTATAGTATTCGAGCCAAAGGTGTGGGAAAGTGGATCGAATATCCCCAAAAAATTCAGATGGACATCTTACATAGCCATCTTTGCAATAGGATTTTATGGAGGGTTTTTGCAGGCCGGCGTCGGATTTTTCTTTATAGCGGTGCTTACCTTTTTAGGTGGATTTGACATAGTAAAAACAAATGCCATAAAAGTCCTCGTAATAGCGGCTTATACCGTCTTTTCTCTTGCAATCTTCGTCTCAAAAGGCATGGTAAACTGGCCGATAGGCATAACACTTTCTTTGGGAAGCATGACAGGAGCCTACTTCGGCACGAGATTCACGCTTTTGAAGAAAATGAAATGGATAAGATACGTTCTTTTTGCTGCCGTTGTCGTAAGCGTTATAAATTTTTTCATTTAAATTCATTGGCGGAGGGAAAACGCCTCGATCAGTGAATAGTGATGAGTGAACAGTCTATACTGAGCCAACTTTAAATTTCGAATCACCGCTACGGCAGGTGCCCCACTCGACGTCTGGTCCTCGTGCTGCTAGTTCACGACATTTTACACGGTTCTTGATTCGGACCCACTTTATTTTTACGATCTCGAATTTGCATTTTTTAAATCTTTATGATATAATTTTCCAAAATTACCGCTGGTGGTGGAGTTCACCGTTAACCGCTGTAGAGCCAATAACTCCTACCCATTGTAAGGATAGGAGGTTTGTTGTGCTTGTATTGCTAAGTATCATACAGCTTTTCTACGTTTTAACACTTGCACCACTTATAGTTGGCATAATCTCAAGATTGGAAGAGAAAATTGAATCCAAAGAAGGGCCGAGCATTTTTCAGCCTTATCGTGATCTTATCAAACTTTTCAGAAAAGAAAATGTGGTGCCGGAGCAATCTTCACCTATTTTTAGGATAGGCCCGTACATAAGTTTCGCACTGTACATGCTTTTAACACTTGTACTTCCAATAATAACGGCCTTCCCGCTGCAATTCGGACCGGTCGTTGACTTCATAGGTGGAGGACTCGTCTTTGGTGCCGCAGGAACGATCAAGAAAATAACGTCGCTTGACAGCAGAAATAATTATTCACATCTTGGAACCTCACGCTCCGCAAGCATGAGTGCTCTATCCGAACCAATAACAGTTTTGATCTTCATAATGCTCGGTGTTATCTCACAAACAAACAATCCTTACGTGATAAACAACGTGCTTCAAACATCTACGAGCTGGTACCTCTCGTTAACTCATTGGTTTGTAGCTGCTGCCTTTTTCATGGTCTTACTCATTGAGACAGGCAAACTACCCATAGAATCGCATTCAAATGCCGAACTTGGTGCCATAGATCAATCGATGGAGATGGAATATTCTGGCACAGATCTTGCATTTTTCAGATGGGGAAGTTACGTAAAACAATTTCTTTTGATGAGCGTCTTCCTAAACGTTTATACGATACCATTCTGGATTCCCATGAAGATGAATTTCGAGTTTATTTTCATTTACATGGGAATACAACTTTTGAAATTGATTGGTTTGTCAATAGTTTTTGCATTCTTCGAAGAAAGTGTGTCTAAATTCAGACTTTTCAAGAATTTCGATTACATCTCAATTGCATTCTCTTTGGCTTTTTTAAGTTTTTTAGCCTTCTACGTTTCGAGGTGATGATGTGTGAAAGAATTGTTCATGCTTATCGGTTTTTCTGAGATATTGCTAGTACTCTTCATGCAATGGGAAGTTTACGTTACCAAGATTGTCAAAACATTTTCCATAAGTTCGTATCTGATAGCGATATTTTTGTTTTACCTTGGTTTCGTTCAAAAATCATATTTGGTGTTAATTTTAGCAATATTGGCGGCAGTTCTAAGGGGATTTTTCATTCCAAATTTCATTTTGCAAAGACTTGCAAGAGATCCCTGGAGAGAAAGAGAAGCAAAATCAATAATGGGAACGGCAACTTCGATAACAGTTTCTCTTATGATAGTTATCTTTACTTATGTGCTTTACGAATTGACGCTTTACAATTTCGTGAAAATTTCATTTGGTGCTCTTCCAATATCTTTGATCTTTCAGGGTGCTTTTCTGATAATTTCGAGAAGAAACACTTTCATACAATTAATAGGTTATATGGTGATGGAAAATGCCGCGTTCCTGTTAACAGGATATCTATTTCCAGATTTGCCATTCAGCGTTGAGGCCGGATCTGTTCTCGATCTCATAGGTGTTGTGATGATCTCAGGAATAATTATGAGAATGAGAGAAAATTCTGTAAAAAAATCAGATGATTTTGACGAATTAAAGGGATGATAGGATGAATTACTTATTTTATTCACTTCCAATGATAGCAAGTCTCATTGGTGCATTTCTGTGTTTTGTGAAGCGTGAAAAATTTGAAGAAATGATATCGATTATTTTCGCAGCCTTTTCACTGATCTCTGCGATTTTGATACTCTTTCTTTCAGATGTATCAAATAGTTTTTTCTTCATCGATGGTATTTCGAAGATAATGCTCATTATCATCTCGATGATCTACACGCTAACGGTGATCTTTTCGACAACATTTCTAAAATACATAGAAGAACCTCTCTTCCAGAAAAGATTTTATTACTTGCTTTTAAATCTTTTCGCATTTTCGATGTTCTTCTCCGTCTCTGTGAATAACTTTGGATTGATATGGGTGGGTATAGAAGCAACAACTGTCACGAGCGCACTTTTGATAGCCGTAGAAAATGACGAATCTTCCATAGAAGCAACATGGAGATATATAATAATCGTGTCGAGCGGTCTCGTCATCTCGTTCATTGCCAACATACTGATATACGCGGCTACTGGAACTCTTGATATATCAACTTTACTATCGACAAATCCTACCTCAGAGAAACTGCTTGTCTTCGGTTCGATGATGGCGATTGTCGGATATGGCACTAAAGCTGGTATTTTCCCGATGCACACATGGCTTCCGGACGTTCATGGTAAGGCGCCTGCACCTGTAAGCGCTATTTTCTCGGGCGTTTTACTCCCGGTTGCGCTTTATGCCATAATACGCGTCATTCAATTCTCACCAATAAGCTCGGTGAAAACCTTCGCACTTGTGCTTGGCTTTTTGACCGTTATAATCGCATCGAGTTTGATGGCCATTCAAATACATTATAAAAGGTTATTCGCATATTCAACGATGGAAAACATGGGTATGGCTCTTATAGGCATTTCGCTTGGTGGATATGCCCTTTTGGGTGTGATGATTTTGATAATTTCTCACGCATTTGCGAAATCCTCAACATTTTTCTTAAGTGGTAATTTGTTTTCGAGATATAAAACGACGAAAATAGATGAGATCAAGGGAGTATCAAAGCGCATGCCGTCAACGGCTTACGCGTTACTTTTCAGCGCCATGGCCATAACAGGAATGCCGCCATTTGGAACTTTCTTCGGAGAGATCATGATAATTCTTGTGTTACTCGCGACTATGCCCACTGGTTACACGATATTACTTTTAAGTTTCTTGGCTTTGGCATTCATTTCATTGAATTTCAAAGTTGGTAAGATGATCTTTTCGAATTCAGAGGGAGAGAACATGGAACGTAAAAGGGTTGGGACAATAGTTCCAATTATTGATACTGTACTCTCTTTACTCATAGTCTTTTTCATCCCGTGGATCGAGAAGGTGATAAGATGAAAATCCTGATCGGAGTTTTTCAAAAAGATGGAATTGAGCATTACATTGTTCAGGAAAACGGTGTGATCTCATTAGAGGTGGATCCAAAGAACATGTATTTTGAGAATTACACCTTCATAAAATTGCGCGATCCCATTATAAGTTCGTATGAATCGGTCAGAAATGGAGAGGGGGTCTTTGATTTCAGATATGGTCCTGTGACATCTGGAGTTGGTGAAGCCGGAATTTATCATCTTTACACTTACGGTGAGAGAATTCTCTCTGTTGACGTCGATCTTTCTTACAAAAGTAGAAAACTCGATCAAATGATCTCCGGAAGAGATCCAAAAGAAGCTTTGAAATTCGTTGAAAGTATATGCGGTAATTTCGCTTTTTCTCATTCGGTTGCATTTTCAAGGGCTGTGGAAAATAGTCTTGGTATAAATATCGATCCCGTGACGGAATCATTGAGAATTGTAGGCATTGAACTTGAAAGAATTTATAATCATCTTTATGTCATTTCGCAGCTTGCCTTAGCGGCATCTCAAAAAGTGCTTTCATCACATTTGAGTTATCTCTTTGAAGAAAGCCTGAGGCTTAACAAAATCTTTTCAAACTCAAGATATCTCAAAAATTTCAATCGAATTGGAGAAATAAAAATTCCCGATGGCGAAAAGTTACAAACTTTAAAGGAGGGTATCTTGAAAATTATCGATGATTTCAAAAAACTTTATGATCATGCACTCGCAAGTGGAAATTTCATCGACAGACTTTACTCAACTGCTGTCCTGAAAATGTCTGATGCCCTTAAGATTGGAATAACGGGACCAACGCTGAGAGCAACCGGAGTAAAGGAGGATCTCAGGTACGGCAACTGGATGTACGAAGATCTGCAAATTTCAACGAAAAATGATGGGGATGCCCTGTCAAGGATGGAAGTCAGAGCTGAGGAGATCTTCGAAAGTTCGAAGATAATTCTTCAAAAGATTCAAATTCTTCAAAAGATTCAAAATTTTAAAACAACTCCTGAATCTATGGAAAAGAGATCCAATGGACTTGGATATTGTGAATCGCCAAGTGGAACGATTGTTTACGTGATAGAGACGAAAGATTCGAAGATCTCTGACCTTTACATTTCAACGCCTTCTTTTTTTGGATTCAAAGGGGTGGCAAATGCAATGATCGGTAACGTTTTTACAGATTTTCAATTTGCCATTGAGTCCTTTGGCATAAATTTTGCGGATGCAGCTTTGTGAGATGATATAGATGAAATGGTGGCCGATTAGAGGATTATCAAGGTTTTTAACTGAAAAGCGTGATTACAAATCTGATACTTCCGTCAAGCCTATGAAAAAGATTTTCAGAAGATCACTTCATGTGTATACCATAGATGTCGGAAATTCAAATCTTCTCAACTTTGAGATAAAGGAACTTCAAAGTCCTCAATACAATACTCACAGATTCGGGATATATTTTGCCGATTCTCCAAGGCATGCGGATCTTCTTATCATTTTAGGAAATCCGACGGAAAAAATGGTAGAGCCTCTTATGAACACGGTAAAACAAATGCCGGAGCCTTTTGGAATTCTTATCGTAGAAGAAAATGAAATCGTAGAAGAAAATGAAAAAAATAGCTTGCAATTGCCGAATGTCGTTGGAAAATTAAAAAATCCCGAGCCTGAGGAAATTCTTGGCGCACTTTTGAAGATTATGAAAGGGAATTGATGAGTATGATTTTTGCATACATTTCTTTCACACTTTACATTCTCGGAATTTTATTTTCATTTAAAAGAGAAGCGTCTTATCTTCTATCATTTTTGGGATCGATATTCGTGTTTGTAACGGGGATAATAGGAACATTTTATCCATTCACACTGGGAGAGATTGAACTTCTTCCGAAAATATACATGTCGATGGATGTGAATCATCTGTCCGGAATTTTCATGACCATAGCCGCTACTTCGTGGATCGCCATATCTATTTATTCAGTCGATTATGGAAAATTTTATTCTAAAGATATGGGATTATGGTTAAACCTTTCAATGATCGGAATGCTTACTATAATGATGGCAAAAGATGGCCTTACCTTTATAACAGGATGGGAGGTAATGACCGTCTCCTCTTATCTTTTGATATTAAAGTCTAAAGGGTCTTTCAAGGAAGCATTTGAATTTTTAGCATTCGGTGAATTGTCAACTGTTGCCCTTATAATCGCCTTTGCATCGATTTTTTTGAAAAACGGAAATTTTTCTCTCGTGCAAAATTCTGGCACAGCGCTCTTTTTAATCGCAACCACTTTTGCTTTTGCGGTAAAGATGGGTATATTTCCGTTTCACACATGGCTTATAGGTGCTCACGTAAAGGCACCATCCAACGTTTCAGCACTTTTGAGTGCTCCGTTGACCTTAATGGGAGTCTATGGTATCTTCATGGCACTTTCTGTCATGCCAAATTTGTATCTGTACAATTTTGAATGGTGGGGTATTTTGGCAGTTGGATTTGGAGCTGTTTCAGCATTCTGGGGTGCACTTCAGGCTCTTGCCGCAAAGCAATTGAAAACTTTGCCTGCTTACTCAACGATAGAAAATAACGGGATGATACTTTCGGCGATCGGTATATCTGTTATAGCAATTGGAGATCCAAACCTTCAAATTTTGTCTGCCTTTGCAACTCTAACGGCCATAATACTTACGATCTCTCACACGTTCTCGAAATCTTTACTTTTCCTGTCCATCGGACATGCAAAGGAAGCCTTGAACGAAGAGAATATAGATGATCTCAGAGGTTCATGGAGTGCGGTCGGGAAGATTCCGGCACTCGGAATAATCCTTTCCGGTCTTTCTTTCAGTGCTTTTCCACCGTTGATAGGGTTTGTGGGGGAATGGATGTTGCTTGAAACTTTCTTTCAGTCTTACAAGCTGGTAAATGTAGGTGAAAAGATCGTTACGACATTTTCTGGAATATTCGTTGCTTTAGCCATAGGAATGGCCGCCTTTTCAATGGTAAAACTCACCGGATATACCGCTCTTGGCTTTGATCATGGAAAAAAGTCTAAAAACATGCCAAACATGGCCATGAAAATAGCCGAAATATTCCTTATAACTTTTGTTGTAGCACCTGGTATTTTTGCACCATTCGTTGTAAAATATCTTGGTTATGGAATCTTCACCTCCGGACTGTTTGGAGTTCCAAAACCATTTTTGATTATCTCATCCATTCCCGTATTTGGAGTCTTATCGCCGACATTTTTCACCATAGTTTTCTCTATCCTTTTCATATTTCCATTATTCTTCTATCTTTCGAGAAGGAAAAAAGTCAGAAAAATCGATCCGTGGAACGGGGGATTGTCACTTAAAGAAAATGAATATTTCAGTGCACCGGCTTATTCTGCGATACTTGAGATCGTTTTGAAGAAGATCTATATCACGAAAGAAAAAATTTCTGATTATGAGGCTCACATAGAAGTTGTGGATGTTGTGAACTTATTTTATAAGGGGTTAAAATCATGGATATTGAAGATAGAAAAAATTATTTCACAGATCTTGATGAACGGTAATCTTAATGTTTATATAATATACATATTGATTGCTTTTACTGTTATTTTTTTCATTTTAAGATGAGGTGAGGCAAAGATTTGAAAAAATCAGAATTTTCAAGCGAGTATTTGTTCGGCCTTATAACTGAGATTCTCGATAAAAAGGGATGTCCAATTTGTAATCTGTCAAAAGGAGCGACGCATGATTACATAGATTCGCTCTTTTATGAAAATGTAAATGATCCTGTCGAACGAGCAAATTTTGAAAAAGGTCATGGGTACTGTCCAAGGCACTTGCAAATGGTTGAAGATCATCTTAATTTACATCCAGAACTGGGAATTTTAGGAGTGACGGTACTCTACCATGATCTGTTCAATTATCTCGAAGATGTATTCGATGAAGAATTAAAAATAGGAGACGGTTGTACACTATGTAAAGTGGAAGAAGATGCTGAAAAGAGATACATCGATCTTTTTGCAAATTACATATCTGATAGTAGAAGACTTGAAGAGTATGAAAAGTCAATTTCTATTGTCTGTCGTGACCATTCTTGGGTGCTTAAATCGAGAAAAAATTTTGATCCATCTGCCTTTTTAAAAATTCAGAGAGAAAAAATTGATCAACTGAAAAAAGATTTTGAAGAGTTCATACGCAAAAATGATTACAGGTACTCAAATGAAAAGATCACGCAACGCGAGGGGCAGGCGTGGATAAGACTGTCTGAATTTTTGAAATCAAATCGCACATGATTGATTCTATAAATGCTCCCAATTACCGACTATAATATATCATGTGGTAAAATAAAATGATACCTGTATAATTCCGTCAATATGGGATGAAAGTATCTACCGGGCGACCGTAAACCGTCTGAATACGGGGAGTGTAAAATCACCCGAGGGGTGATTTTTTGTTTTTGGAGGCAGAAGCGGAGGCCATCTCGGAGGCATCCTGCCCTTCACTTAAAGTAAATGAGCATTCGGCTTTTAAAATAAGTTAAGTATAAATTGACAATTGCCAATTCTCAATTTTACTCTATCTGCCAAGCGCCACTCGCTACGCGCTAAAGTAAATTTATCGTAGATCCCTTTTGGACGAACTTTCCCCTGAATTTTTCCTCCTTGATAAGCATGTGAGAATCGAGATCGCAGTGGGCAAATGCGCCGGTTCCAGCGGCTATATGAACGCTTTGGTTTATCCCAACGCTTGATTCTGACATACACCCTATCATGAGGCCCACATTGGCAGTCTTTGCCATTTCAATTATTGCAAGTGCGTCTGATATGCCGGATTTCATAAGTTTTATATTTATGAAATCGACGCAATCATCTTTTATCAACCTGTAGGCATCATATTTGGTTCTAACGCTTTCATCGGCCGCAATCGAAATGGGCGATGCTTCTCTTACAAATTTTAACCCTTCGAAATCATTCCAGATGATGGGTTGTTCAAAGATTTTGACGTTTACTTTGTTTTCGTAGAGGAAATTCGCGAATTGTATGGCTTCCTTTGGAGAGTATCCCTGATTTGCATCTATAACGTATTCTGCGCCTTTTGTCGCCTCAGATATCGCTAAAATTTTTTCCATGTCTTCTTTTAAGCTCTCTCCAACCTTTATCTTTAACGTATGAAACCCTTGAGAAAACGTTTCAATCGATTTTTGAACCATTCTTTCTAACGTGTCTATTGATATGGTCTTATCAGTTTCAATTGTATCCTTTGATCCGCCGAATATTTTATAAACCGGAAGGCCGATCTCAATCGAAAGTGCGTCTAAGGTCGCGTACTGGATGGCTGCTTTGATACTCGGTGCTGATTTTGAAAGTCCATCCATTATTTTAAAAACTTTTGCGTAATCTCTAACATCAATTCCTTTTATCATTTCCTTCACAGTCGATTCAAGAGAAAAAAGAGATGAGATGATCTCTCCGTTAACCCTGTAGGATGGAGAGGCTTCACCAATTCCCTCCGTTCCATCGTCGAGAAAAACTTTTACTTCTATGTTTTCGGCCACATTTCTTGAACTTCCAGTTATGTGGAAAGTTTCGTAATATTCGTACCTTTTAAGTTCAAATTTCACATCAGATATTTTCATTATCTTCCTCCTATTCTTTCAAGGCCCCCTGTGTGAGGCCAGATATTATAAACTTTTGCATGAAGGCAAAAATTATTATAGTCGGTATCAAAGCCACAACAAGCCCTGCGCTCAAGACTCCCCATTGTATCCCTGCCTTCGAAATGAAAGAGTAAAGCGCGACCGGTATCGTGTATCTGTCGTCTGAGTTCAAAAACAAAGCGGCGGTGAAAAGTTCATTCCAGTCATTTATGAAAGAAAAACTGAAGATTGCCGCGATGCCGGGCATTGCAAGAGGAACGGTTATCCTGAAAAGGGCCCCAATTCTTGAACATCCGTCTATCATCGCAGCCTCTTCAAGACTTCTTGGAATTCTTACAAAGAACCCGCGTGCCATTATCGTGCTAAAGGCGGCCGCGATGTTGACGTAGAGGATTCCGAGCGCCGTAAGGCTGTTTATGAGTCCGAGATTTGAAAACATCGAATACTGAGGAACCATCAAAAGGTATGCTGGTATCATCTGAGAAAAGAACAAAAGGCCTATGACAAAACCCTTAAGTTTAAAGCTGTATCTGGCAAGTGCGTATCCGCTGAATATCGAAAGTAACGTTGATATTATAGACGAAATTGCCGACAGCAAAAGGCTGTTTTTAAAATAAATCGAAAAATGCGCGAAACTGAACAGGTATGAATAATTTGAAAGAGTCAGGACCTTTGGGAAATAAATTATAGGATAGGCGTAAAGTTCTGATGGAACTTTAAAGGATGTCAGAATTATCCAGTATATTGGAATAATCGCCGCAATAAGGTAGATTGAAAGCATTATTGCCCTTAAAATTTTATATTTCCTTGATTTTCTCATCAAAATTCACCCGATCCGTGTTTTGATGTGAATTGCAGATAGAAGATCGAATAAACCATGAGAATCGTGATTATAAAAACTCCGACGGCCGATGCGAGGCTATAGTCGTTTTTGTAGTAGACTATGTTTATCATGTATGTCGCAAGTATATTCGTAGTTCCACCGGGACCTCCACGCGTCATGCCGTATATCACATCCGGAAAATTCATGACCCATATCACTCTTAAAAGCAAAGTCGCGAAGATCGTTGAACTTACATAAGGAACGGTGACATGAAAAAATCTCGAAAAAGTGCCAGCCCCATCTATTTGAGCAGATTCGTAAAGTTCTTCAGGAATAGACTGAAGCGCGGCAAGAAGCATTATCGCAAAAAATGGGATTCCATACCAGACGTTAACCAGAATTACAGAGAAGAAAGCCCATGAAGGATCGGACAGGAAATTTATACTTTGAGATACGATGCGGAGTTTTACCAGAATATCGTTTATAAATCCAAATTGTCCATTCAAAAGCCATGACCACAGTATACCAATTGCAAATCCGGACAATGCCCACGGATAAAAGACAAAGCCTGCGTAAATTCCGCGACCTTTAAATGGTTCCCTCATCAAAAGCGCAAGGCCAAAACCTAAAACAAACTGAAAGGCAACTGATAGCACGATCCACCACAATGTATTCCATAAGGCAGTCCAGAATAGCGGATCGACAAGAATTTTTTTGAAATTTTTCAAACCAACGAAATGAATATTTGCAAAATTGAAAACAGAATAATTTTCAAATGAAAGAATAATCCCGTTAATTGTGGGATAGAATGTGAAGATCGACACTATTAAGATTACTGGCAGGATCATCCAGAAAATGAAAAGAGGGGCAGATTTTGCCCCTCTCCTTACATGGAGAACGCGTCTTTCCAGAAGTCGTACCATTTGTTAAGAGCCTCTTGAGGAGTCATATTGCCAAGCAAGACCTGCTGCATTGTGTCCTGCTGGAATTCATTCCATTCTGTCCATTTCTTGTTGTTAAGAGGGTAGGAAGTAAAAACATAGGTTTCAGGATGTTCAAACATGTACTGCCATGCCTTGAATACACCTTGGCTGAAATAAGGATCTGACTCGTACACCGATTTCAAAACCGGCAAGGCTCCGTAATCCTTGCAAAAATAGGCCGATATCTTTGGGGTCGTGAAAAATTTTATGAATTCCCATGCCATGTCTTTATTTTTGGAATACGTCGTTATTCCCCATCCGCCGAATCCGTAACTTGGATAAACCTTTCCAGACGGGCCTACGGGAAGCGGCGCCGTCATCCACTGATCTGGTTTAAGCATTGTTTTCAAAAGTCCAGTTGTATCTGGATCCTGAAACAAAAATGGTGTTGTGCCGGCCACGAACGCGTTGACCTGTTCGTCAAAGCCCCAGTTTATCGAATCCTTCGGGGCCGTGTACTTATAAAAGTCTATGTACTTTTTCAATCCCTCGAGCGTACGCGGATCTTTAAACCAAAGTTGTCCATTTGTGAGTTTGTACATGTTGTTGGGATCTATATCATTTATGTAGGATGTGATTATTATGTCTATGAAATTCGTCGGAAGACCTGTACCTCTGAAATCAAATCCGTACTGGTTCTTTTTTGGATCTGTTATCTTAAGACAATCACTGTAAAGTTCGTCCATAGTCTTTGGAGGCGTTGTTATTCCGTACTTTACGAGGATATCCGGCCTGTAAAAGAGTGCCTTTGCGTAAACGCCGTTTGGAATTATGTAAGGAATGCCACCTGTCACGCTTACGGCCTTCATCAATCCGGGCACTATGTCATTTGAAGCGTCCCATGTGGCAATGTATGGCCTTAGATCGACGAGTTTTCCAAGTTCGACGACCCCTTCCAAAGACCAGTCTCCAACCTCAACGATGTCGAGAGGCTGGTTTGTGCTGAGCATGAGGTAGATCTTCTGGTATGCTGTAGAATATGGCGGGGATATAAGATTTATCTGGACATTTGGATGGAGCGCTTCAAACTGGTTGATTATGTTTTGCAATACTTCTGTTCTTGAAGGGCTTGTAAAGACCTGAACCATGTTAAGGACGATCTTTGAAGATGAAAATGCAAAGACTGCCACGAGTAAAAAGACAGTTAAAAGCAAAATCTTTTTCACATGAAATCACCCCTCTATCTTTGAAATGTGTTATTCTACCTGATCATATCATAAAAGGGGCATAACATTTGTTACATTCGGGTGGTAGAATACGACTGATAAATGTTAAAGGAGATGAGGCGGGTTGTACATTTTTGTAAATGGAAAGATCATTGATTCTGGATCACCGGCGATAAAAGTCTTTGACAGGGGAATGGTATTTGGTGATGGACTTTACGATGTTATAAAATTTCAGGATGGGAACTTTGTCTTTTTGGAAGAACATATAGAACGCATGAAAAAAAGTGCTAATTTTTTCGGAATTAAATTTCCATATACCCTTGATGAAATTTGTTCTATAGGTCATAAACTTGCAATGATGAATGATTTAAAGGAAGGGGAACTTTACCTTCAATTAACGCGCGGTGTCGATGTGATAAGAGATCACATCTTCGAAGATGATTACGATCCGACATTTGTAGAGATAGTACAACCCGTCAGAAAGATGGATCCTTCTATCTGGACAGAAGGAGGAAAGGTTTTGACCTATCCAGATCTCAGACACCAGTTTTGCGAGCATAAGACAACTGATTTACTTCCAAATGTGATCGCAAAGAAGTACGTAAGATCCAAGGGAGCGTACGAAGCCTTGATGTTCAGAGAGGAGAATGGCAGAAAGTACATCACGGAGGGCGCAAGTTCTTCTTACATTTTTTTCGACGGAGAGAAGATAATTGCTCCCAAAATAGAGAATATACTTCCCGGCATCACCAGATCAAAGGTTCTTTATGTCGCAAGAGAAACCGGCATTGAGGTTGTAGAGAGAAGAATATGGCTCGATGAACTTCCGCAGATGAAAGAGGTCATGCTTTTGAGCACTTTATCGAAAGTTCTTTCGATAGTCAAGGTTGATGAGATGGAATTCAAAAAAGGAGAGGTCGCAAAAAAACTCGAAAACGCATTTAAAGATCTCGTAATATCGACACTGGTAAAAATGTAGACAAAAAGCGGCTCTTATGATATAATTTAGGGACAACGCACACGGTCTGATCCCGCAAAGGGGTGCCTTAAAAAGGTCTTTGCAGGAAATGATGGCTGTGGAGGATAAACCATCTGGAGGTGTATTGTGGCAGAAAGAATCAAAATGAAGCAACTGTTAGAAGCGGGTGTCCATTTCGGTCATCAGACGAAAAGATGGAACCCGAAGATGAGGCCCTACGTTTATGCGGCCAGAAAAGGTATCTACATAATCGATTTGCAAAAGACTTCTAACCTGCTTGACAGGGCGTATGATTTTGTTGTGGACCTTGGAAAGCAGAACAAAAGCATCCTCTTCGTTTGTACAAAGCACCAGGGTGCCCAAACAATAGAAGAGGAAGCCAAAAGGTGCGGCGCCTTTTACATAAATAAAAGGTGGATCGGTGGCCTTTTGACTAATTTCTCGACTATATCCGGAAGAATAAAGAAACTTCAGGAATTAGAAGAGATGGAAAAGTCAGGAGAAATAGACAAATTGCCCGTTAAAGAGGCAAATAACACTAAAAAGGAACTTGAAAGGCTTAGAAAATATTTTGGTGGTATCAAAGATATGAAAAAAATCCCCGACGCGCTTTACATCGTCGATCCTAAAAGAGAATACAATGCCGTCTATGAGGCCCACATATTGAATATTCCGATAGTTGCCATAGCAGACACGAATTGCGATCCAGATGATGTCGACTACATAATTCCCGGAAATGACGATGCCATTCGCGCGATAAAGTTGATAACTTCTAAAATTGCGGACGCTTACCTTGAAGGTAAGGAAGGCCGCAGTCCTATGGAAGAGGCCGAAGAGAGCGTCGAGAGCGTTGAAAGTTCGAGCCAAGAGGAAAAAGTAGATACAGAAGAAGATGCTGATTTTGACGAGGAAGAAAAGCCGGAAGAGATAAATTATTGATTTTATGCGTGTGCCTGTGGCTCAACGGATAGAGCGTTGGACTCCGGATCCAAAGGTTGCGGGTTCAATTCCCGCCAGGCACACCATGTAGGTATGGAGGCGTGCCCGAATGGCTAAGGGGCCGGTCTCGAAAACCGGTGGTGCTCAGCACCTTCTGGGTTCGAATCCCAGCGCCTCCGCCATTAAAAGATAACAGCCCAGTAATTTTCGATCCTTGGTTCTATGGTGTGTTTCATCTTTATGTAATCTATAATCAACTCGACTATTTGCGTCTTTATCTCTTTTACCGGTTTTTTACCGATAAACATCGTGTACCCACCATTTCCCCCAGCTTGATAACTGTTGACTGCTATGGTGTATTTTTTATTGTCTTCCAATTTTTTCCCGTCTTTTTCTAATCTTAAGATTCTACTTCCCGAAGGTTTTGTCAAATCTATCGTGTAAGATATGCCCTTGAAGATAAGATACTTATATCCCGCCAAATCTCCCGATGCGACTATTTCTTTATCGCAAAGCGCAAAATAAGAGGCCGAATGTTCGATCATATCTCTGATCTCAAGTCCGGTCAGTTCAAAAACTTTAAGGGTGTTTGAAAAGATGTACACACCCATGACATCCCTTCTTCTTATCATTCCCTTTTTCCATCCATGAACTTCCGGCGAAAAGATAGAGGTTGCAGATATCTCCGCTCCAGAATAATAAAGTTGAACGTCATTTATGAGATTTACTAAAGCCGTTTCATGAGTACGGCCATACATGACATCTTCTATGTAAAAGTCTCCGAGGGATTCTCCTATGATCTCATCAAGCCATTTTTGAACCGTGATCTGGAAAGGTCTTTCCCTGTGAAGCAACTCTTTATCGGATCTTTCAGATGGATCTATAATCTGGACCTCGCTTGATTCCACATTCCATTTACCATCAAATGAAAGTTTTAGATCTATTCTTCCAAGTGCCTTACCATGAGAAGATGCCATTACAACTGGGACTTCTTTTACCTTTGTGGAAAAAGTTCTGTGCTGGTGGCCAAATATATAGGCAGAAACGCCTTCTAACGTTGTGGCCATTTCATAGCCCTGATTTTCACCGTTCAGTTCCGAGATTATTTCTCCGCTTTGCGGATCGCGCTCGAATCCTCCATGGTATCCTACGATTACAAGATCGGCCATCTTTTTTAACATGGGAATGTATTCTCTTGCAACATCCACGGGATCAAGAAAGTCAAGATCTGATATATATTCCTGCTCTTCCCAAAAAGGGATTAATTTCGTCGTAAGAGCGAGGTAGGCAACACGCGGGCCATCTTCGATATCATAGATCGCATATCCCTTTCCAAAAAATGGATCTTTGGTGTCTTTCTTTACGATATTTGCTGATGTAAAGGGAAAATTGGCCTGAGCGATAGCCCTGTCTAAAACCTTTCTTCCAAAGTTAAAATCGTGATTTCCGATGGTCATCGCGTCGCATTTTAGGTAATTCATCGCTTCTATCGTTGGATCTATTTCATTTCCGATAATTCCGTTGTAGTACTCAAGAGGAGAGCCTTGGATTGTGTCTCCTCCATCGAAATACAAAACATGCTTATTTTCTTTTCTTATTTTTTCTATTAGCGGGGCTATCCTTGCAAGGCCGTAATTAACCGGCCTCTTTGTAGTGTAATCAATTGGGAAGATATATCCGTGCACATCGGTTGTTGTTATTATAGTAAGATTTAGTACCTCATGTGTATTCAGAGGGATTTTCTTTTTTGAATTCTTCATAGAAATCTCTTA
>PNIW01000005.1 GCA_002878315.1 Mesoaciditoga sp.
AATTGTCGGAATAAATGCCGCTATTATCATCCATATTCCACCAATTAGACCTATTATCCATCCTTGCCATGCCGCATGTTCAGGAATCATTAAAAATCCAACTATCGCAACTATGATTCCCACGATAAGATCATTGACAAGATTTCCGGTTCCTCCCATAGGAATGAAAGATGCGATTATAAACCATATACCTGCTATTAAACTTACCCAACCTCTCCAAGTCATAAGACTCACCTCCATGAATTTTTCTTTCTATTTTATATTTAGCAATCATCGTGCCAAGTTTTTAAAATGATGAGTTTTCAAGTAAATAACTGATGATCGAAGAAGATCGAAGATCATCTAAAAGATAAAATGCGAAGTTTTTCTACGCATTTAAATTAAAAAATCAAATAATCGGGCAAAAATAAAGTGCGAAAAATTTTTTCGCGCCTATGTATACGAATTCACTTTAAAAGCGGAATGCTTATTTACCGAAGCGGAGGGCAGGATGCCTCGATCAGTGAACAGTGACGAGTGAAAGAGTAAACAGTGAATGGTGAGAAGTGAACAGTAAAAGACTTTGTTGATTACGGATCACGCGTTACGCATCACAAATTTTTCTAATCTCTGATCCCTAATCTCTGCTTTTTCTACGTGCCACGAGCCACGCGCCATTATAGGCACCTGCCGTTGCCACAGGGATGAAAAGATCTTTACCTGACAGAATTATCTTCACCTATCAGGGAGACGGTGATCTCGCTTCCATAGGTACGGCTGAGATCGTCCATGCCGCAAACAGGGGAGAAAACATCACGACGATCTTCATAAACAACGCCGTTTACGGAATGACGGGCGGACAAATGGCACCGACGACATTGCTTGGCCAGAAGACGACCACCTCTCCATACGGAAGAGATGCAAAGGCCAATGGATATCCGATAAGGATGAGCGAGATGCTGTCGACGCTTGACGGTTCCGCTTACATAGAAAGAACAATGGTTACAACTCCACAAAATGTTATAAAAACAAAGGCAGCGATAAAGAAAGCCTTTCAGGTTCAATTGAAAGGGCTGGGATTTTCGATGATAGAAGTACTTTCAACATGTCCGACCAACTGGGGAATGACTCCCATCGAATCGATGAAATGGCTTGAAGATAACATGACAAAAACTTTCCCGCTGGGTGTTTTTGTGGATAGAACAAAGGGGTTGATGTGAGATGATCAAGTCCATAGTTATAGCAGGCTTTGGCGGCCAGGGTGTTATGTTGATGGGTAAGATCATAGCAGAAGCGGCGATGTTCGATGGTTTGAACGTTACATGGCTTCCGTCTTATGGCCCTGAAATGCGGGGAGGTACCGCCAATTGCACCGTTATAATAGGAGACGAACCTATAGGTTCTCCTGTCGTGGATTCTCCAGACGTGGTTATAGCCATGAATATCCCATCGATGATGAAATTTGAGGAAATTTTGAAAAAAGACGGCACGATCTTACTTAACTCTTCAGTCATAGACAGAGCACCTTCAAGGAAAGATATCAAAATTTACAAAATAGATGCCAATAAAATAGCAGACATGATAGGAAATGCAAAGGTCTTAAACATGGTAATGCTTGGAGCGTTCGCGAAAGCAACGGGGTTTATCAAGATAGAAGCGATAGGCAAAGCCCTTGAAGAAACTTTTGCGAATAGAAACAAAAAACTTGTTGATTTGAATTTACAGGCTGTCGAGAATGGAATGAAATTTGTCACTGACAGATAAAAGATATTCGGCAACTTCTTCCATTGACCATAATTTCAAATTCAAAATTGCCTGATTTACGAGCATTTTGTATCCGTCAATTGTTCTAAGGCCAAGTGTTGATGCATATTTAAGAAATTTTGTCGGCGCCGGATTGTAAATGAGATCGTACACAACGCACTCTTTTGTGAACCTTTTCAAGTCGATATCAGGCATGTCATCGACATTTGGATACATCCCAAGAGGTGTTGCGTTCATAACGATTGCAACGTTTTCAAATAGAGGATCTTCAAGATTTACCCCGAAGAGTTTCTTTAATTCCAGTGCTTTTGCCGGTGTTCGGTCCTTTACGTATATCTTCATGTGCATTTTTTTGAGAGCAAAGCATACGGCTTTTGCCGCCCCTCCGGCACCTATGACGATGGCTGAATCTCCTTTTAAATCGACATTCTTGATGCTTTCGTAAAAGCCTTACCAGTCTGTGTTAAAACCTGTCATAGACAGATCAACGGTGTTAACTGCCATCATACTTTTTGCGTCATCCGAAAATGCCTTCAGGTGCACGAGGATCATTTCTTTGTAGGGGATTGTGACGTTGAAACCGTCTAACGTTTTTGTCATTTCTTCCACGTCGCGATCAAAATTCGCCTTTGGTATTTCGATTATCCCGTAAGTTGCGTCTATTTTGATCCTTTTGAACAAAGTGTTGTAGATCACAGGTGAAACGGTATGGCCAAGATGTTCTCCTATTATCGCGTATTTTTTCATTTTTTTAAATCCTTTGAGATATTTTCAAGTGCTTTTATCGTTTCATCTAAAAATTCAGATATGTTTTTTGAATTGTATCTTTTGAAAGTCTCTTCGAGCAAAGGGTTCTGCTTTGAAAGCCTTGTCATGGATGAGTATCCAGGACCGGCAAGTGATTCATAGGGTAATCCTAACGTTTTTATGATTTTTGAAATGAAATAAAGACCCTGGCTTGTGTGAGCAAGCGCTTTGTCATGAAACTCAGCGTCAACCGTCACCGGATGAGATCCTATCGTGCTTATCAATTCCATCACGATGCGCATAGAAGCATCATCCAAATTTGTTTTGACTATCGCGAACGGTCTGCCTTCGAACATCTCGGGATCCCATGAATCCTTTCCCGTTCTTTCATTTCCGGCTATCGGGTGTCCTCCTACAAATTTAAGTCCTATTTCTTTTGCTTTCTTCATGACCGGTACTTTGACAGAGGCTGTATCTAAATAAAGATTATCTTTTGGCAGATCTTCCATGATTTTTAAAATCACATCGGCATAAAGTGCAAGAACAACAAGATCGTAGCCATGACCTTTGAACTGTTCGCGTTTTCCACCTATACCTTCGCAAAGTTGGGGATCGACGTCAAACAGATCGGGGGTATATCCCGAACTTCTTAACTTTAACGCGATAGATCCGCCAATTTGTCCTAAACCCACAATTGCAATTCTCATTTTTTCTCCATAACGTATTCAATACCAAGAATGTATCCGTACCATCCAAGACCAGAGATGATCCCATCGCATGCACGCGATATTACGCTTTTAGATCTAAACTCTTCTCTTTTGAATATATTCGAAATGTGTACTTCAACTTTCGGGCCTTTAAATGTCTCAAGCGCATCGTGAATTGCATAACTGTAATGCGCAAAGGCTCCAGGATTTATGACTATTCCATCTGTTTCGGATAGGTTTTGAATGTAGTCAATTATTTCACCTTCATGATTTGACTGAAAAAAGTCAAGAATCACATCCTTCGTCTCGGCCCATTTTTTTATCCTATCGATGATTTGATCGTACGAAAACGATCCATAAATCTCAGGATCTTTTTTTCCGAGCATGTTTAAATTTGGACCATTCACAACGTGGATGATCATCTTTCTCCTCCGTTTTTCAGAATTTCGGCACCATTTTCGTAAACATGCTTTGCATCCTCGCAATTGGCAAAGACCATTACCCTTATCGTCATCTCATGATCGCCATCAAATTCTGCTTCTTGAAGGCACATAAGAGGCAAATCGTGACCTGCTTTCCTGAAAGCCGTAGCGGGGTTTAAAGAAGTTACATCTCTTGTCACGCTGAAAATGACGGAAATGATATCTTTATCGGATATACCGTTTATCTGATAAATCTTGTCCATGAGTTGTGATGTTCTCAGATTAACTTCGTCTTGCGTATCTTCATCGATAAAAATAGCCCCTCTTATCGCTTTCAAAATGCACTTCCACATTTGAAATCTATTTTAGATCTCGTCACTTAATTTTCAGATCATGAAATATTTTACCAGATCGTTGTTGTTTATAATCTCACTTTCCTTCGGTGCTATGAAAAATGCATTTGCCTTTGACAGTGATGTGAAATCACCTGAACCGTTGTATTTTATCTGATTTATGGTGCCGTTTTCAACCCTGCAAGGTACAAAATGTACTTTGCCTGCTTTTTTCTTGAATGTACCGGAAAACATGCCTTTAAAAATGATGGGATGCAATTCCCCGGTTCCAAGCATTTTTTCAACGAGTGGCACAACGATCATTTCAAAAGCGAGATATGTTGACACAGGGTTTCCGGGCATTCCAAAGATCCACATCTCTCTTGATCTGTTCAACTTTGATATGATAGTTGGGGCACCGGGTTTCATGGATATTTTCTCGACAAGTATCTCCGCTCCCAGATCTTCAAGCACTTTACCCGTTAGGTCTTTGTCTCCAACCGACGATCCGCCGGTTATAAGCAAGATATCGCAATTTTTTTTGAATGCTTCTTCGACCTTGGATCTTATCTCGTCTTCGTTATCGCGTGAAATACCCAAATTCACGAACGTTTGGTGTATACCGTTTATTTGGGCTTGAAGAGAATATCTCGATGAATCTCGTATCTTTCCGTTGTCTATCTGATCTTCAACATCGACAAGTTCATCACCTGTCGGTAAAACTCCTATGCTTAATTTCCTTTTCACATTTACGAATTTCATGCCGAGAGAGGCAAGCAGATTTATCTTGTTGTTGGCTATCAAATCACCTTTTTTTAAAGCGATTTCACCTTTTTTAAGGTCTTCTCCCTTAAAGGCGATGTTTGCGAATTTAGAAGGCATTGTTTTGATTTCAACTTTGTCTTTACCTGCGTTGCAGATTTCTATCTCGGCAACGGTATCGCACGGGGCAGGCACAAGACCGCCTGTCATTATCTTTACGCATTCTCCTGCATTGAGATCCACAGCGGTTGGATGACCTGCGAGTACATCATCTTTAACTTTTAAAATCGGTGATTTAATCGCATCGTCGTAACGAAAAGCAAAACCATCCATTGCGGATCTATCGTAAGGAGGAAAATCGTAATTGGAAATGATGTCGGAAGATAAAACCCTTCCAACTGAATTTTCTATCGTTACAGATTCATCTTCGTTGATTTCACATACTTTGTCAAAAATTTTTATGGCTTCCTCAAGATTTTTCACTCAAATCATCTCCCGATATCCTGTATGTACATGTTGATTGCCATCCAACAAAGAAATCCCAAGCGGAAGTATTTCCATTACGACTTCAAGATTTTCTCTTACGCCATTCGGATTTCCCGGTAAATTTATCACCAAAGTTTTACCCCTTATGCCGGCAATGGCTCTTGAAAGCACGGAATTCTTTGTTTTAGAAAAAAACGTTGCGGTTCTCATTATTTCGGGTATGCCCTGAAAGTGTCCCATTTTCATCAAAAGTTAATGAACAAGGTCTTTGAAAATCAATTCTCGAATTGAAATAAATGAAGATGCCACCTGATTTGGTAAAATGTTACTGAGTGTGTAAACACATCACCAATCCAGGGAGGCATCTTCATGGATGTTGCGAAATTCAATCTCTAACACAAGCATTTTTTTCTTATCCTTTTGCCATGAATCTCATAACTCTAATCGAGATAGTCTTGTTCTTTA
>PNIW01000052.1 GCA_002878315.1 Mesoaciditoga sp.
AGTATAATTTTATCTAATTATGGAGGGAGGTCCAAATGAAGATAGGCATAATAGGAGTCGGAAATATAGGAACGATAATTGCAGAAGCCCTTATCGACGATCACCAACTTGTACTTGTAAATAGAAGAACGGAAAAATTAAAAAGATTTCAAAGTAAAGCGCAAATCTTTTCAAAAATAGAAGAAATGCCCGATGTGGATATATTGTTCTTTTGCGTAAAACCACAGGATGCGACGGGAGCACTCAAAAGAATCAAAAGATCAAATGAAAGGGTAATCATAAGCACTGTAACAGGGCTTAAGATGTCAACGATAAAATCTTATCTTGAAGGAGATATCGTCAGAATCATGCCTAATATACCTATATCTATAGGAAAGGGTGTTGTTGGCTTAACGTATTCTGAAGAATTTCCGGAAGATAAAAAGCAAACTGTCAAATCTTTGCTTTCAAACTTCGGAGTGCTTGTTGAAATAGAAGAAAAGCATTTCGCAGCCGTGACAGCCTTAAGCGGTAGTGGCCCTGCATTCATTTTTGTCATAATAGAGGCGCTTGTTGATGCAGGCATGAAACTTGGTCTTTCTTACGATACATCAATGGAACTTGTCATAGAGACTATAAAGGGATCCGCGGAGTTACTTCAAAAAGAAGGAAAACATCCGGGAGAGTACCGTCATCTTGTCACATCTCCGGGAGGGACAACGATAGAGGGTATATACTCTTTAGAGCGTGAAGGATTGAGGGGGATACTCATGAAAATGATCTTCGATACCTACAAAAAAGCGTTGGAATTGCAAGGTGATTCGAGTGAAAGTTGAAGAACTTGCAAAAAGGGTTGCCCGGGCCAAAAAATCGATAAGCCTTATGAGCAGTCAAAGAAAAAATGAGGCTTTGAGATCGATCGCCGATTCCATAGACCAAAACAGAAAGCATATCCTTGAAGGTAACATAATAGACGTCGATCTCTCAAGAAAGAACGGGATGCCAGAATCTATCATTGACAGATTGCTTTTAGACAACAAACGGATAGATTCGATGATAGATTCAATAAATAGAATCATAGAACTCGATGATCCTATCGGAAAGATAGACAATGGATGGACATTGCCGAATGGATTAAGAATAATGAAGGTTAGAGTTCCGATAGGGGCAATCGGTATGATTTACGAAGGCAGGCCAAATGTAACGGTAGATTCCGCGATACTGTGCTTAAAAAGCGGTAATACCGTGTTGCTAAAGGGTAGCGCCTCGGCCCAAAACAGCAACGCAAATCTTGTTGATGCAATAAAATCAGGTCTTAAAAAGGTAAAATTCGATCAAAATGCCGTGGAACTTATCGACGACACATCACATAAGGCTGTTGAAGAGATGATAAAAATGAGGGAATATCTTGATCTTGTAATTCCACGGGGAGGCAAGTCTCTTATAGACTTTGTCGTTCAAAACGCGACCGTTCCAACTCTCGAGACAGGGGCAGGAAATTGTCATATCTTTGTCGATGAATCCGCAGATTTTGACATGGCACTGAAAATAATAGAGAATGCCAAAGTCCAAAGGCCCGGCACATGCAATGCTGCAGAGAAGGTCTTAATTCATCAAAGGATAGCCGGTGCATTTCTTCCCATGCTTTATAACAGATTAAAAGCGCTAAATGTCGAGATGAGGGGTTGTGAGGAATCATTAAAAATAGTTCCATCTATGAAAAAGGCGACTGATGAAGACTGGTCGACCGAATATTTAGATCTTATACTCGGAATCAAAATCGTCAAAGACGTGGATGAGGCAATAGATCATATAGCAAAATATGGAACAAAACATTCGGAGTCAATAATAACGAATGATTATAAAAATGCACTTAAATTCACATCTGAAATTGATGCGGCAGCACTTTACGTCAATGCCTCAACGAGATTTACAGACGGCGGAGAGTTTGGATTCGGATCAGAAATAGGCATAAGTACCCAAAAGTTCCATGCCCGCGGTCCGGTAGGTCTGAACGAATTAACATCTTACAAATACGTAATTCACGGAGAAGGGCAGATAAGATCATGAAATGCGTTCTTAAATTTGGAAGCAATTTGCTCGTTGGAAAAGATGGAAATATAGACGAAAATTTTATAGAAAAGATCGCATCAGAAGTTTCAAAGGCCATGGATGCGGGCCATGAGATCTTCATAGTCTCGTCCGGTGCGAAGGCCGGTGGATATGGAATACTCAAATCTAAAGGCGCAAAACTGTCAGAAAAGCAAGCGCTTTGCGCGATAGGACAGATAGAACTCATGAAGATTTATTCGGAAAAATTCAAAAAATTTGGCAAGGTAGTATCACAATTGTTGCTCACGAGGGAGGATTTCTCAAACAGGAAAAGGTTCATAAATATAATGAACACTATCAATTCACTAAAGCATTTTGGAGTCGTCCCGATAATAAACGAAAATGATACAGTTGCGACGGAAGAAATAAAGGTTGGTGACAATGATACGCTTTCGGCATATCTGTCTATCGGGCTGAAAGCAGATATCCTTGCGTTATTTTCCGTTGTCGACGGAGTTTTAGACCAGAAAGGAAAAGTGATAAATGAATTCGATGAAAAGCAACTCATAGCAAATTTGGGAAAAACAAACTGGGGAAGTGGCGGCATCTTAACGAAGATAAAGGCCGCAAAGATGGCATCTGACGCCGGCATAACTGCTGTTATAACAAATGGAAGAAAGATCGATCTGGCAAAAATTCTAAATGGAAAGATAGAGGGGACGATCTTCAAAACCTCTAAAAAACCAAATGCGAAAAAAGCATGGATCGGTTTTGTCGCACAACCCAGAGGAAAAATTTACATAGACGATGGTGCGAAGGATGCGATTCTCAAAGGGAAGAGTCTCCTTCCCGTTGGAGTTATTCTGTGTGAAGGAAAGTTCTCAAAAGACGACATAGTCGAAATAATAAACAAAAACCAGACCATTGCGATGGCTACTGTTAACCTGCCAAGTTATACGATCAAAAAGATAATAAACAACAAATTAAAAGGCTACGACGAGATCTGCCATGCAGACGAAATAATGATTCTCGCAAAGTAATATACCAAGTCATTTAAATTCTGACTCATCGCTTTGGCAGGCGATTTGGTACGTAGAAAAATTGAGAATTAAAAATTGAAAATGGATAATTTGCAATTCTCAATTGTAAATTCAGACTGTTCACTTTTCACACGTTATTCCTTATAAATTGAGGCGTCCTGCCCTCTCCTTGAATTGAATGAAAATTCGACTTTTAAAGTTATTTGAGTATATTTGTAAAAATTCTTTTTCATGTTAAAATATTCACGATTAAATTCGATCAAGGAGGAAGAATATGATAGGAATTGAGGACCTTCTGGGAGTGGCTTTGAAAATCGAATCGAGTGGTTACCAATTTTACACGGAACTTGCCAAAAGATCAAAGGGAGAAAACAAAAAATTATTTTCCTCTCTTGCTGAACAGGAAAGGGATCACATGAAGATATTCGAAAAATTAATATCTGCCTCTAAAGAAAAAAGCGAAATTCTTAATGAAGAAGCCGTAGGATACCTCAAAGTATACGCGGAAACCTCTATCTTTCCAGAAATAGAAAAAAGCGTTCCTGAAAATATGAGAGAAGCACTTGAAATTGCTCTCGACGTCGAGAAAGATAGCGTGATCTTTTACGAAGAATTGTTAAAATACGCGCCTGAAACCTCAACCATTCAAAAGATAATAGAAGAGGAAAAAAGGCATTTCAAAGATATATTGAAGATGATAGAATCTCTAAATTAATACATCAATTCGGGATCAACGAGATCCAAAGGTTTGCCATTTTTAAGATAAGAGCGTACATTTTCTATAGTCGCGTCGATCATCTCTTCGACGCTTTCATAAGTTAAACTTCCAACATGAGGGGAAACAACGACATTTTTGAAATCATGGATTGGATAGGAAGAGGGTAATGTCGCGGGATTTCTCTCATCCGGATATCTGTACCATGTATCAATTGCCGCTCCGCGCAACGTTCCCGTTCTTATTCCGTCGTAAAGGGCCTTTTCGTCTATTACAGGACCTCTGCTTACATTGACCAAAAACTTCCCATGCATCAAAGAGATTATCTTCTCATTTATAATTCCACGTGTATGAGGGGTAAGCGGAAGTGTAACGAAGACAATATCGCTCTTCAAGACAGCCTCTTCAAGGTTTAATGTTATCTCATCGACAAAATCAACTTTTTCAACATTCCTCTTTTTGAATCCTATGACTTTGCAATCGAATGCCTTGGCAAGTTTGGCTATTTCACGTCCTATACTGCCAACGCCTATTATTCCGCAAGTTTTCCCTCTGATGGATGTCCAAAATCCAGATTGGGGATCACCGGCCGAAAATCCGTGCCATATGCCGCGTGACAGATCATTGTGATATTCAACAATCCTTCCCATAACGGCAAGCGAGAGTGCGATGGCTCTTTCGGCAACTACTTTTGCGTTTGCATGGTTATTTGATACCATGATATTTCTCTTTTTGATCGTCTCCCATGGTAACGTATTAACTCCAGCCCACGGAACAAAAATTATCTTCAATTTTTTAGATTGTGAAATCATTTCAGAAGAAATATGACCGCCAACTATTCCATCTGCGTCCTCTATTTCTTTAAGATCTCCGTTGGAAATCAAAAGCGCATCTTTAAATTCGTTTTTCAAATTTTCTATTTTTTCAATCCATGATTTTTCAGGTATATCAAAGAAAACTATCTTCACTTCAATCACCTCTAAAGCGATCTTAACATTTTTGAGCCATAAACTCAAATCTCAAAGTTGTATTATAGATATTTGGAGGTGTGATAATCATGTACGATCTTTTCGTTGTTGGTGGAGGCCCCGCTGGATATGTGGCGGCCATAAGAGGCACACAGTTAGGATTCAAGGTTGCGATAGCCGAAGAAAAGTATCTTGGAGGGACATGCACAAATGTTGGTTGCATACCGACAAAAGCATGGCTTGCCTCCTCAGAATTGTTTCAGAATATAAAAGAAGCAAAAAAATTCGGCATAACGGCAGATAATTTCTCGATCGATATGAAAGCGATCAAATCGAGAACTGACAGAGTTGTCTTAAAGGGAAGAAAAGGCATTGAATACCTTTTGAAAAAGAACAACGTTGATCTTATACAGGGCCACGCCGTTATAGAAAGCAAAAATAAGGCGAAGATTGGAGATAAAGAGATCGAATTCAAATATTTACTTCTTGCACAGGGATCACATCCAATAAAATTCCCGCCCTTTAACGTTGATGGAATAATGACGAGCGATGAAATCTTCTCTCTCGATAAAATTCCTTCAAACATCCTCATAGTCGGCGGCGGTGTCATAGGAGTCGAGATGGCCAATTTCTTCTCTTCCATAGGATCACAGGTCATGATCGTGGAGGTAATGAATCATATCCTTCCAAATATGGACAGTGATGTTGCAGAGGTCCTCGCCAGTTCGATGAAAAAGCGTGGCATAGAAATACATACGAACACAAAAACGATCTCGGTCGAAAAGACTCAAAAAGGATTTAAGGTCAATTTTGAAGAAAATGAGAGGTTTGAAAAAGAATTTGAAAGCATTTTGCTTAGCGTCGGCAGAAAATCAAATGTTACAGACGACGTGAAATCTTTAGGGGTATCTCTTGATCAAAAGGGGAATATCATCACAGATGATAGTCTCAGAACAAATATTCCCGACGTTTACGCGGCCGGAGACATAAATGGAAAGTACATGCTCGCCCATGTGGCTTCGAGAGAAGGTATCGTGGCTGTCACTAACATGAAGGGCGGTAATTTGAAGATGGATTACAGATCTTCTCCGAGCGTTATTTTCACAACACCAGAAATAGGAAGCGTCGGGTACACGGAAGATGAACTTAAAAACTCGAAGATGGAGTACAAGAAAGGCGTATTCCCGATGACCGCCCTGGGCCGTGCCAGAACTCTTGAATTCAACGATGGATTTTGCAAGATCTTGACAGACAAAAACGATACGATTCTCGGAGTTACAGTGGTTGGACCAATGGCAACGGAAGTTTTGATGGAAGGAGTTATAGCGGTTCACTCGAAGATGAAGATAGAAGAATTACTCGATCATGTCCATCCACACCCGACGATATCCGAGATATACATGGAAGCGGCCGATGTTCTAACTGGAATGCCGATAGATATTTAGGAGAAAAATATGGCAAAGATAAAAGTTGGAGTTATAGGAGCAGGCCTGATAGCCCAGATGGCCCATATACCAGCTTACATAGAAGCGGGGGCAGAGGTTTACGGTATTTCGGATGTGGTTGAATCAAGATTGACAAAAGTGTCGGAAAGGTTCTCGATACCAAAGGTATATCCTGACTACAGAGATCTCATCTCCGATCCCGAAATACAGGCCGTTAGCATATGCACTCCAAATCATTTTCACGCAAGGATGACAATAGATGCTCTAATGGCTGGAAAATCTGTACTTTGCGAAAAGCCTATGGCCATGAATGCCGGCGAGGCTCAAAAAATGCTTGAAGTCTCCCAAAAAACCGGCAACCTATTGATGATGGGCTTCAACAACAGATTCAGAGGAGATGCGCAAAAACTCAAGGAATTCATAAATGAAGGAAAACTGGGCAAAATATACCATTCAAAGATAGGGTACATAAGAAGAAGGGGAATCCCGCGAGGATGGTTTACGGTAAAGAGAGAGGCAGGTGGCGGACCTGTCATAGATATAGGAGTTCATATAATAGATCTCGCAAGGTATTTAATGGGAAATCCAAAACCTCTTTCAGTTTTTGCGGCAACTTACAAGTATTTCGATGATTATCGTATAGATGGAATCTCGCCATGGGAGTCTTCGGATGTGAAGGAGGGCTTAAGGGACGGGCGTGAAAATGATGTTGAAGATTTTGCCGTTGCCATGATAAAATTTGAGGATTCGACTATCTCTCTTGAGACCTCATGGGCATCGAATATAGAGGAAGACAGGTTTTACATAGACATCCTCGGCACAGAGATGGGCGCAAAGATAGATTCTTACAATCCAATTCACAAGGGATCAAAGAATAATTCTGGAAGTTTGAAACTTTTCGGGGAAGAATTGCACTCGCTCGTGGATTACGAAGTAAGGGTGCCCGAGGTAAGAAGCCATTTTGAAGAGATAAGGTATTTCGTTGAACTTGTAAGAGAAAAAAAGCCAGATCATCTTAAAACTGCAAATGATGGAGTTGAGATACAAAAAATAATAGATGCAATTTATGAAAGTGCCCGAACGGGTAAACTGGTGAACCTATGAAGTACATATGTGTCGAGGGAGTAATAGGGGTAGGCAAAACGACGCTTACCCGTATGATCTCCCAGAGATTATCTTTTGAGCCTGTCCTTGAAATAGTCGAGGAAAATCCTTTCCTTGCAAATTTTTACAAAGACAGAGAAAGATGGGCCTTTCAGACGCAAATCTTCTTTTTGATGAGCAGATACACGCAGCAAAATTACATATCGAAGATGATAAATCAAAAAAACATTGTCTCCGATTACACATTTAAGAAAGACAGAATTTTTGCGGAATTAAACCTCGAAGGCGATCAACTCTGGCTTTACAACAAGGTATTTGATGTGATCGAGACAAAGACTGTAAATCCAGACATCATTATATACTTAAAAGCATCAATTGATACAATATTAAAAAGAATAGAATTGCGCGATAGAACCTTTGAAAGGGAAATAGATATTTCCTACCTCGAATCCCTTTCAGATGCTTATGACAATTTCTTTAAGACGTATAGTGGGAAATACATAGAAGTAGACGCGGATTCAATAGATTTTGTAAAGTATCAGGAGGATCTGGACTTCATAATTTCAAAGTTGAAAGAGGCATTATGATAATAGGTGTCTGTGGAAATATCGGAGCTGGAAAATCAAGCATGATAGAGATTCTCGAAAAAGCACTCGGTTATATACCCGTCTATGAGACTGTGGAGGAAAATCCATATCTTTTAGAATTTTATCAGGATATGAAAAAATGGGCCTTTCATTCACAGATCTTTTTTCTCATAAAGAGGTTCGACTTTCTCAAAAGAGTCGATTCCTCAAAAGGAGTCATCCTCGAGGATAGAACGATAGAAGAAGATGTGAATATCTTCGCAAGAAATCTTTACGAACTGGGATACATATCCGAAAGAGACTGGAAGACGTATCTCGAACTCTTTAAAACCTTTTCGGATCACATCCCAACTCCTTCCGGTCTTATTTATTTAGAAGCCTCTATCGAAACCCTCAAAGAGCACGTAAAACGGCGCGGAAGGAATTTTGAAAGTAAAATTTCAGACGAATACTTAAAAAGGCTTAATTGCCTTTACAAAAGATGGATCGGAGAGATAAAGATACCGACACTTAAAATAAACTGCGATGAAATAGATTTTGTGCTGAACGCGAAGGACAAAGACGAAATACTCCAAAAAGTGGCAAATTTTGTGAATTCGCTCAAATAAAATGCTCCTTTCAAAAATTTTTTGTGTATGCGCTGGTATGCGTTATTAAGTGCAAGTATGCGTGAGTATGCTTATCTTCATTAAAAGCGCCTCTTCTGTTATACTTTTAAAGAGGAGGTGGCTTTGGTGAAGAAAAAAGTTTTAATTCTCGGTGCTGCTGGAAGGGATTTTCACAACTTTAACACTTATTTCAGAGACAATCCAGATTACGAAGTTGTCGCCTTTACGGCAACACAGATTCCAGACATTGCGGGAAGAAAGTATCCTGCCGAACTTGCGGGAAAACTTTACCCGAATGGGATTCCGATATATCCGGAAGAGGAAATGGCCGATCTTGTAAAGAAACACTCGATAGACGAAGTTATTTTATCTTACAGCGATCTCCCGCACCAATATGTTATGGAGAGGGCCTCGATGGCCATTTCTGCCGGAGCGGATTTCAAGTTGATGGGAACAAATCACACGATGATAAAGTCCAAAAAACCCATCATCGCGATATGCGCCGTCAGAACCGGATCCGGGAAAAGCCAGACTACAAGAAGAGTCCTCGATATTTTAAGAAATCACAAAAAGAAGGTAATCTCGATAAGGCATCCAATGCCGTACGGAGACCTTGTCAAGCAAAAGGTCCAAAGATACGCCACATATTCTGATTTAGACAAATACGAATGCACAATCGAAGAAAGGGAAGAGTACGAGCCACACATTGACAGGGGAAGTGTCATTTATTCCGGAGTTGATTACGAGGCTATAATCAGACAGGCAGAGTCTGAAGATCCGGATGTTATTCTGTGGGATGGAGGAAACAACGATTTCCCATTTTACAAACCAGATCTTTTAATAGTGGTCGCCGATCCACATAGGCCTGGCCACGAAAAAACCTTCTATCCTGGCCTTGCGAACTTCATGATGGCCGATGTCATAGTTATAAATAAGGAAGAGACCGCTCTTCCTGAAAACATAGACGAAATAAGAAGAAGTGCCGCTCAATTCAATCCACGCGCCATAATAATCGATGCGGCATCTCCAATTTTCGTCGAACACTGGGAAAAGATACGCGGAAAGCGTGTACTCGTAATTGAGGATGGTCCAACTCTTACTCACGGAAATATGGAATACGGGGCTGGATATGTCGCCGCCGTTAAATTCGGCGCGAAAGAAATAATCGATCCAAGGCCATTCGCAGTTGGTTCTATAGCGGATACATTTAAAAAATACAATCATCTATCAAAAATACTTCCGGCGATGGGGTATGGAGGAAAGCAGATAAAAGAATTAGAAGAGACGATAAACAGATCAGACGCAGAACTTGTTGTGATAGGAACGCCGATAGATCTCGGAAGAGTTCTAAAGATAAACAAACCCTCTCTGAGAGTAAGATATGAACTCGAAGAGATCGGAAAGCCAAATCTTGAAGATGTAATCTCGGAGTTCATATCAAAACATTAAAGGCCGGCTTCATATAAAAACATTAAAGGCCGGCTAGTCCGGCCTTTTTATTTATTTTAAAGGTGAAATGCGTAAAGGTATCCGTTAAGAGATCCTATGTAGATATTACCATCTTTAACTGAGGGAGCGCTATTTACAAATGGCGCTATTTTGTTTTGCCATACAATTTCACCGTTATTCACAGCACAAAGATATCCGTTTCCAGTTCCAAAATACAAAGTGCCGTTATCATAGGATAAATTTGCAGGAAATCCTTCAACTTTGTAAGACCACAAAACATGATCATTCTTTATCGCGAGGATGTACCCGGAAGGAGTAAAACCGCTTTGAGCTGACACAACATAAATAACATCGCCGATTACCAATGGACTGCCTGTTATATTTCCACCGATAGAGATATCCCACACAGGATGTCCTTTACCGTCAAGAGCGTAAAAGAAGCCATTTTCACATCCAAAGTATATATTCGATTCAGAAACAGATACTCCACCATCCACAGGAGAGTTTGTGCTGTATTCCCAGACTAAATTTCCATTCCTAGTCAGAGCGTAAATTTTGCCTGCGGTGTTTGCAAAATAAATGTAGCCTTCCGGTCCTATTACCGGATTCGATCTTATGGCATGGCCGGTTTTATATTCCCACTTAAGTTTCCCATCGGTCCCGAGCGCATAAAAATTCCCACTGTTATTTCCAAAATAAAGCGTTTTGTCTAAAAGAAGCGCTTTAGAATTTATGGAATCGTCGGTTTTGAATTTCCAGATCAATTCTCCATTATCGCCAAGCGCATAAAAATACCCATCGTTAGATCCGAAATATATCGCGTTATTTCCATAGGTAACATCCGAAAAGATCTGGCCTCCTGCATTAAAATCCCATTTCAAACTCCCGTCTAAATTCAAAGCGTAAAGTTTTCCATCGTAAGAACCTATGTAGATGGTATTTCCATCGATAATAGGAGAGGCAAGGATATGCCCTCCCGTTTTGTATGCCCATTCCAATTTTAAATTGGACGAATTTATATTTTCCGACGGAGGTGATACGAGGAACCTTCCGAAGATTATTAAAATTACGAGTATGAAGGACCAGAGAAACCACCACCACATCCTTTTACCTGTCATATTCGATCAGACCAAACTCACTTACAACTTTCAAAAGATCATCAACCTTACCGGTAAAAAAATGGGAATCACATTTGCAATCCGAAGATCCGAATTTTGGAATCCCTCTGGCATTTTTGGAAATAAACCTTGCCATTTCACATTCCATTGACTTTGGTCCTTCCTTTACAAAGATCTTCTCAATTTCAGTTCCGGAATTTAAAAAATAATCTATGTGCCAGAAAAGTTTTTTCGATCTTGATCTATGCCTTTCTAATCTGTTTTTAAGGCCATTCTGAGCCGAACCAACGTAAATGTAATAACCGCTTTCAAAAGATATCTCTCCGAGTTTTCCGACTTTGATCTTCTGAGGTTTCTTTAAATTTATCAATAAAATATAAACACCTCTATCTTTCAACGATCACTCACCGTCTTCAAAAGTAAAGAAAGTTCTCCAAAATTGAGGAAAAGATCATCAAGGTTTTTCAAAAATCCAAGTCTGTTAAGCCTTAAATCCTCTCTTGGAGACATTACGAATACTTTTTCGAAATATTCGTCTATGTAAGGCTTTAGAGATCTAAGGTGTTCTAAGGCCTCGCTGTAGTTAAGGTGTAAGAGAGCGTCTTCGACCTTTTCTTTTGCCTGAATATAAAAGGAAAAAAGTTTTTTCTCCTCCTCATCGAAGAGTTCTACGTGGTACTCGAAAGAATTGTGATTTTTTGAAATGTTATGCACACGCGTGTACGCTATTATAAAATCATCAAAACCTTCCGTCGATCTGCTCTTTTCGATGGCTTCAGCCGAAAGCATCGATCTGAATGGTTTATTCCACAAGCTCATGACCGCCTTTGAAACATCCTGAGATATTCCATTCTCTCGAAGCAAAAGATCAAGCCTTCCTTTGAAGAAAGATTCTAACGAATCGTATGGGATCTTCCTACCAAGTAATTTTTCTGAAATTGAAACGATTGATTTGAGGTCTACGTCCCACTCAAATCCGATTAAAATTCTCAGGACGGCAAAGACTTTCTTTCTCAAAGCATAAGGATCCCTTGAACCGGATGGGATCTCCCCTATCGAAAAATTCGCACATATAGTATCCATTCTGTCAGCAATTCCTATTATTGCTCCTATAGTATCGGAAGGAAGAGCCCCTTCAAATCCGTCCGGATCGTACTGTTCCTTTATTGCAAGCGCAACCCGCGGATCCTCATATCTTGTGGCGTAAATACTTCCCATAATGCCCTGTAGTTCGGGAAATTCGTAAACCATATTCGTTCCAAGATCGCTTTTCGAAAGCGTCGCCGCTCTTTCGACGAGTTTTATCTCCTCGTTAAGACCTATCATCTTTGCAAGTTCGATAGAAAGAGATTTAACCCTCAAGACCTTATCCATTATCGTTCCCAAACCCTTTTGAAAGGTCATCTCCTGAAGTTTTGAATTGAAATGTTCGAGAGGGAATTTGAGATCTTCCATCTGGTAGAATTTTGCATCCTCGAGCCTTGCGTTTATAACCTTTTCATATCCTGTTCTGACATTTTTCTCTCTCGACGAAGGACCATCTTGGAAGGCCAAAAACTCATTGGAAACTTTATTTCCTCTTTTGGTTATAAAGGTCCTCTGGTGGTGCCTTAGAACGGTCTTTAAAACGGGATCGGGAAGGATCAGAAATTCTTCTCTGAATTTTCCCACGACTGGCTGGGGATATTCCGCTATAAAAGAGATCTCATGAACGAGGTCATCATCTTTTATAACATCGAGTCCAGAATTTTTTATTCCGTCCCTTACCATCTTTTCCCTTTCTTCTACCCTTAAGACAACCATGCCCTCACGCATGGCTTTTTCATAATTTTGGGCAGAATCAACGATTATTTCCGTGTTCAGATATCTATGAGTCCGCGTCTTATTGGACGAGATCTTCCCCATGAATTCAAATGGAATTACTTCTCCATCCATAATTGAGATGATTGAATGGACAGGACGCGTGTAAGAATGATCACCATTTGTCCATCTCATAGGCCTCGAAAACTGGAAGTTCTTCAAAATATCCGGTATTATCTTCGGAAGTAATTCTTTTGTTAACTTCCCCTTTTCCGTTCTTTTGAGAAAAACATATCTTCCGCCATTTTCTTCAGATATCTCTATTTCAGAAAGATCGGCATTGTTGGATTTTAGAAAACCTTCAAGCGCCCGCGATGGTTTTCCGTTTTCGAAAGCTATCTTTTCCGAAGGGCCTTTTTTTAAAATCACCGTGTCCTTCTGAGAAGCGCTAAGGTCATGAATTAAGCATCCAAACCTTCTTGGAGTCAAAAAGATCTCTATCTTACCATGATCTATTCTTAACTTCTGGAGAACTTCATTAAGGTTCTTCTCAAAATTAGATAAGATACTTTCCATGTCCGATACGGGCATTTCCTCGAGTAAAAGTTCGAGCAAATATTCAGACATTTACAGCACCAGCCTTTAGAAAACTTTCGGCACATTTTTTTGCCATCATTCTTATCCTCGATATGTAATTTTGCCTGTGAGAAACCGAGATCGCGCCACGGGCATCCAATAAATTGAAAACGTGCGAGGACTTTATAATCTCATCGTAGGCAGGCCTATAGAGATCCGCACCGACAAGATTTTCAAATTCATTAGAATGTTTTTCAAAAAGATCAAACAACATATGTGTGTCCGCAATTTCAAAGTTGAATTTGGAAAACTGGCGCTCATTTTCAAGATACATATCGCCGTAAGTGGTCTTGTCATTCCACTTCAAATTATAAACATTGTCTGTTCCCTGAAGATACATAGCTATTCTTTCAACGCCATAGGTTATCTCGAGAGGAATTCTTTTGAGTTCAATCCCGGCAAATTGCTGAAAATACGTAAACTGAGTTATCTCCATTCCATCCAGCCATACTTCCCATCCAATGCCCCATGCGCCAAGGGTGGGAGATTCCCAGTTGTCCTCGACAAACCTTATGTCATGGTCTTTTATACCGAGGCCAAGAGCCTCGAGAGAGGCGAGATAAACCTCTTGAGACTCCTCGGGCGATGGAAGAAGGATAACCTGATACTGAAAGTACCTTTGCATTCTGTTTGGATTTTCTCCGTATCTACCATCTGTTGGCCTTCTGCATGGCTGTACGAAGGCAAATTTTCCGTCTTTTTGACCCAAAACGTTGAAAAATGTGGTTGGATGGTAGGTGGCCGCGCCCATTTCCATATCGTAAGGTTGATCTATGACGGCACCGTTTTTAGACCAGAAATCATTCAATCTGAATATCAAATCCTGTACATTCATCAAAAATCTTCCTTTCGAATGACCTCTGCGCATCTCGAACAAAGCGTTGGATGTTCTTTATCCTCACCGACAGTTGTCGAATATTTCCAGCATCTTTCGCATTTTTGTCCTTCGGCACGCTCAACCGTTACGCTTGTATCTCCCTTCTCGAGTACAAGAGAAGAAACTATCATAATATCTGCAAGATCTGTTTCGATACTTTTGACAATATCGTAAAGTTCGCCATCAACCTTCAAATTGACCTTTGCTTCGAGAGGATGACCGATCTTTCGATTTTGCCTTTCTTCTTCGAGCGCTTTTAGGACTACATCTCTTACCTCTCTTATCTTAGACCATTTTTCGATCAGCGCCCTGTCTTCTTTGTTCAAATCGGGCCAGTCTTCGAGATGGATACTTTCAAGTTTCCTGAAAGGTATCGTCGTGTATATTTCTTCCGTTGTGAAAGGGATTATCGGTGCAAGCAATTTCAAAAGTGTCATTCCCGTTTTGTAAAGCACAAACTGAGCCGATCTTCTTCCTGTCGATCTTTTCCCATCTGCGTACAGCCTGTCTTTCAAAATATCGAGATAAAAGGCGCTCATATCTATGGTTATGAAATCAAAAACAGAGTGATAAACCTTATGAAAATCAAAATCATCGTAGTACTGGGTCACATCTAAAACGAGTTTGTCGAGCAACGCAAGCGCGTACCTATCGATCTCGAGAAGTTCGTCGACCTTCTCTTCGGGATTGAAATCGTAAAGGTTTCCAAAAATGAATCTCAAAACATTTCTTATCTTTCTGTAGGCATCAACCTGCTTTTCTATTATTTTTATCGATATTCTGACGTCATTTTTGTACTCGGTAGATGAGACCCATAACCTTAAGACATCGGCACCGAATTTGTTTATAACATCGAGAGGATCTATAACATTTCCAAGAGATTTTGACATCTTTTGATCATTTTCATCTCTTATAAAACCGTGAGTTAAGACATTATCGTAAGGTGGCCTTCCATCCCTTATCATGCCAAGCAAAAGCGAAGAATGAAACCATCCTCTGTGCTGATCCGTACCTTCAAGATAGAGGGCTGCAGGATAAAGATTCCTCGGTTTTAAAACGGCCTCAAAGGAGGATCCAGAATCTATCCACACATCCATGACATCGTACAATTTTTCAAAATGATCCTGACCGCATTTTGGACATTTGTATCCGGGCGGGAGCAATTCCTTTGCATCGTATTTGTACCATGCGTCTCCACCTTCGCGACCAACGATTTGGGCAACGTGTCTTATTACATCAGGATCCATTACCACATGACCGCACGATTCGCATCTAAAGGCAGGAATAGGCATACCCCAGTCGCGCTGGCGTGAGATGCACCAGTCAGGCCTTGTTTCCATCATGGAATATATCCTGTTTTCACCCCATGAAGGTATCCAGTGGACTTCGTTTTTTATGGCCTCAAGGGTTCTTTTTCTGAGATTATTTTTGTCGACGGAAATAAACCATTGCTCAGTTGCACGAAAGATAAGTGGCTTGTGACATCTCCAGCAATGAGGATACGGATGTTTGAAGTCTTCTTGGGCAATCAACGCTCCGTTATTTTTTAGATCCCTTATTATCACGTCATTTGCTTTGTTTATATTCATCCCACCATACTTTGGAAGATCGGTAACGTAATTTCCGTAATCGTCAACGGGTGAAAAGATCTCGAGATTGTATTTTTTCCCTGTCATGTAATCCTCTTCTCCATGGCCTGGGGCCGTATGAACCGCGCCGGTTCCAGATTCTGTCTCAACGTAATCTGCTAACACAATGGGCCTTTCCTCTCCATACAACGGATCGAGAATTTTCTGAAATTCAAAGACTTTTCCACTCTGCTCGCCAGTGATCTCGTACTCTTTTACGCCGGCTTTTTCCATAACAGACTGGACGAGTGATTTGGCCATCACCCATGTCTCATCTTTTACCTTCACTTCGGCGTAAACTACATTCGCGTTGAGAGCAACGGCTCTATTGGCAGGCAATGTCCATGGAGTTGTCGTCCATATGATCACGAACTTTTTCGGATCATCTTTGAATTGAAACTTCACATATATCGATTTGGAAATATCGTCTTTGTACTCAACCTCGGCCTCTGCGAGGGCCGTATGATCGACGGGACACCACATGACCGGTTTATTTTCCCTGTAGACCATTCCCTTTTCAACAACATCGGCAAAAACATCATATATGGCCTTCTCGTAGGATTTATCCATTGTCAAATATGGATTATCCCACTCGCCAAAGATGCCCAACCTTTTGAACTGTTCTTTTTGAATTCCGACATATTTCATCGCATAGTCTGCACACATTTTTCTTATGTCGATCCTCTTCATCGACTTTATTTTCTCCCCAAGTTCAAGGGCAACCTTGTGCTCGATCGGAAGACCATGTGTGTCCCAGCCGGGAATATAGGGAGAATCGTACCCTCTCATCGTTTTGTAACGCACGACAACATCTTTTAAAACCTTATTCAAGGCCGTTCCTATATGAATACTGCCATTTGCGTACGGAGGACCATCATGAAGCACATATTTGGGAGCACCCAATCGTTTAGATCTTATCTTTTCGTATATTTTCGACTTTTCCCAGTTTTCTAAAATCTTTGGTTCCTTTTCGGTCAAATTTGCCTTCATCGGAACAATTTCAACGGGTAAGTTTAGAGTGTTTTTGTATTCCATTCAATCCTCCAAAAGTTCTTTGACTTTTTTCTTCATTTCCGACATATCAGAAGATTTGACAATGTAATCATCGGCGGCCCAACTTGAAAGATCGCTTTTGTAATGAGAATAGGCCGTTAAGATCAAAATCTTTATTGGTTTTTTCATTTCTCTTATTTTTCCTGCAACCTCAAGGCCGTTCATATCAGGCATTTCGATGTCTAAAGTCACAAGATCGACATCTTGGGAAGAGATAAAATCTAACGCTTCTTTTCCATTTTTAACGGCCGAGACCTTGTACCCTTCATCTTCGAGTTCTTCTTTGATAAGCATCCTAACGGGTTCTTCGTCTTCGACAACCAAGATATGTTTCCCTTCTTTTTTCATTTCAAACCTCCTTTAAATCGATATCTTTCGGAATCTGGACTGTAAATGTGGTTCCACTTTCCTTATCGCTTTTGACGCTTATTTTCCCGTAATGTTCGTCTTCAACGATCTTTCTGCATATCGCCAGTCCCAGACCCGTTCCATAAGTTTTGGTGGTATAAAATGGCTGGAAGATAACATCTATCTTATTCGGAGGGATGGGATCCCCGTTATTCCACACATCGACATAAACAAATTTGTCATCCGAATAAGTCTTTACCTTTATAACGCCATCTCCTTTCATGGCCTCAAAAGCATTTTGAACTAAATTTATTATCACTTCTTTAAAATGATTCGGTTCTAATTTCAAAGAAGGATCTTTCGGATCTTTCTCAAATTCCAATCTAACGCCCTGTAATTGAAATTTCTCGAAATAGAGATCGACTATATCCTGAACGAGTTGATTTAAGGATGAGAACGTAAAGTTGAGATTTCTATCGTTACGGCTAAATTCGAGAGTTTGATTCACTATCATTTCAAGTCTCTTAGTCTCTTCCAAAATGATATCTATGTATTTGGAAAGTTTTTCATCGTTGGATATTTTCTTTGCTCTTTGGGCAAAACCTCCTATGGCTGAGAGTGGATTTCTTATCTCATGGGCTATCTTTGCCGACATCTCACCCAAAACGGCAAGTCTTTCGCGATTTCTAAGTTCAATTTCAAGCATATGTCTTCGTGTTATATCTTCGAACATCGCGATATATCCCGTTATAACGTCAACATCTTGTTCTTTCAAAGGAGAAAAGGTCATGTTGAGAAAGTACTCTTTGGAATTGAATGTGAAATGGTAGTCCGAAAGATTTATCGTTTCTTTAGCATCGTACACCTTTTCGGCAACGGTAAGTATATCGGCAAACTCTGGACCGAGTATATTGGTATCAGAATTTATCATTTTCGATTTTTCAAATCCGAATAATTCTTCGCTTTTCTTATTCCATTCGAGTATTTTATTCTCCCTGTTCACAACCATAATGGCAACGTCCAAATTTTCAAGTATATTCTGAAGAAAATCTTTAAAATATTCGGCCGATATCCTTTGCTTTTCAAGGCTTATCGTCTTTTCAACTAATTCGGCATAACTTTTCAAAGATTCTATAGTAAGACCTACGCTTTCGGAAAATATGCTTAGAATATCTATCATATCGTCATTGATCGGGGTTCCCGTATACTTGTTGTCGAGAATGATCGCCCCGTACACATCTCTTCTACCAACAAGCGGAATACAAACGAATTCTTTTACGCCGAGAAGATTCAAAAGTTCCATAAATTCCTCGCCCCTTTGAGCGCTCAACATGGGAGTTACATGAACTATTCTCGATCTGTTTATAACCCGATCGAAAATGTAATCTCCTGTGTATGAAAAGATCTTCCCGCGCGCGTAGGCAGTCAATCCTCCAGACAGATCTATTCTTAAGGCCTCTTCCTGCAGATAATGCGCAAAATCGGCGTATTTCTCTTCGTCTGCTTTGGCGCTTTGCCATGCGGAGGTGACCTCATTTTCTGACGCAGGTCCAAGCCATTCCTTTGCCACAAGGACTCTCGCTTCCTCATCTTTTTCAAGCAAAAGAGCCCTGTTGAATTTAAATCCAGAATTCGAAGTCAAACCAATAAGGACGATCTTGTATATATTTCTCATGTCCTGGGTATGGCGCAAAGCCTGCAATATTTTCTGAAGCGCGTTTAAAAGCCTTACCTGTTCTTTCTGATAATTTATGTAATCCTCGCTTTGCTTTTGAAGTTCTTTTAAATTTTCATTTTCTTTTTCAAGTCTTGTGTAAAGTTCTATCTGGGTTATTGCCATCTTCAATCTATTCGCGATCGAGACGGCAAGAGAGAGATCGAATTCGTCAAAATGCCTGTAGGTGCGATAAAAATCCGTGTTCTTTCTGTTCATGAGCATCATGACGCCTATAAGTTCATTGTCTCTTATGATTGGCACGCCTACAGCCGATTTTATAGCAAAAGAAAATATATCGAGCGTTGCCCTTGGATCCATTTTTGAAGAGGTTGAAAGTAAAGGTTCCTTCGCCTTCGCAATCCATCCTATCATGCCGTAGCCGATCTCGATTCTTCTTTTTAATATCTCATTTGCCGAGATCCCAGCGGTGTAAGAAAGGACAAGTTCTTTGTCTCCTATCAACCATATCGTTCCTCTTTCGGCATTCAAAACCCTTACTGCAAAGTTCAAAACCTTCTGGTAAAGTTCGTCAAGCCCCGTGTTGACGACATTTATTTCTTTGTCGAGTTCCTCCATGGCCGTGAGCTTTGATATGGTAGATCTGCTTTTTTCATAATCGAGCAATATCTTCAAAATAGTGCCTATTTGAAGGTTAGTCGAGTTATCTATTGTTTTATCCGGATCCAAAGTTATAAGGCCTATAACCTTCCCGTCGTATTTTATCGGTATGGCATTTCTCCCATTATAAACGAATGGAGAAGAAAGATCTGAACTGAGGGTATCTATCTTTATCTTTAAAGCGTCCTGCCTTACATCGTAAGAAGAGACCATCAGTCTTAATTGTTTGTGTTCCTCCTCGTACACGTAAAGACAAATAGAATTAGATCCGGACATTTCCCGGACAAGATCTGTCAATGTTCTTAGACGTTCTTCAAAATTTTCCTCTTTAAAAATCTTGAGTAAACTCTCGAAATTCGTCAATCTTAAAGACTCCTTCGAAATCCCTCATTATATTCTCAACATGAGTCCCACGCCAGTAAATTCTTTTACAGTTCGGACAGATCTTGAAATCTTTCGCGGTCAAAAAGACCCTTTCGGGAACACGATCCTTTATTTCTTCGGCCTTTACATCTACAAGAGGTGTATTGCATTCGACACATCTTGTGAATGGCTTCGCTTCCCGGATCAAAGAATATCTTCTTTCAACTTCTTTTAACTGATCACGCCAGTTATTTGATACAATAAGAAAAGATTCGCCAGGCCATCTTTGCCATTTTTCTCTCGATCTTGTCAGAAGAATTCTATCGTCATGATTTCGATATTCGTCGAATGGTTGCGCATCGAAGCCCAGCAGCCGAAGTTTTTTCATGAGTTTTCCTATGGTATTATCACATAAGAACCTTTTCATAATAAAATTATATCACTCGAGGTGAGGTTTTTGATAATTGTACTTTCTCCTATGGCAGGCGTGACAGACAACAGTTTTAGGAAGCTCTGCCTTTCGATGGGAGCCGATCTTGCATTTACCGAAATGATAAGTATCAACGGCCTTGTAAGAAAAAACAGAAAGACCCTTCTGATGCTTCCAGATAGCGATGAAAGGAGTATTGTCCAGTTATTTGGAAGAGATCCGTCCATTTTCTATAAGGCAGCCTTAATGTTAAAAGATACGCCGTGGATAGACATAAATGCGGCGTGTCCGATATGGAAGGTAACAAGGCATGGCTATGGTTCCTCTTTAATGCGAGAACCATTGCTTCTAAGGCAAATAATCCAAAGCGTTAGAAATGCCGGATTCAAGGTTTCGGTCAAGATAAGAATAGGCTGGGAAGATCAAAGAAACTTCTTGGATGTTGCAAAAGCGGCCGAAGATGGAGGTGCCTTTCTTGTCACAATTCATGGAAGGACTGTTGAGCAACTGTACTCCGGAAAGGCTGACTGGGAACCCGCAAGAATTCTAAAAGAAAATCTCAAAATAAGTGTAGGCATTTCAGGAGACATCTTCACTCCTTACGACGTGATAAGAGCGCACAAAGAGACAGGAGCGGATTACATCTTTGTCGCAAGAGGATCTATTGGAAATCCATGGATTTTCAGGCAGTCAAAAGAATTGTACGAAAATGGGCACTTTGAAGAGCCTTCCTTAGAGGAAAAAAAGGAAACGATAAAAAAGCATCTCGAAATGGAGATATCAGAACATGGAATTCGTGGTATAATGATTTTTAGAAAGTTTATTGTTAGGTATTTAAAAAATCTTCCCGGTTCTCATGATTTGAAAGAGAGAATCATGAAGATAGAAAACGAAAAAGAATTAGATGATCTTTTAGATTCATATTTTAGCAAGCTTATCTCTTGCGAACAAGGAGGCGTTGAAGGTGGAAACATTAAAAGTTAGTTCCAAATCAAATCCCAATTCAGTTGCAGGTGCTATCGCTGGAGCGCTCGGAAAGGACAGTACGGTCGAGATACAGGCAATAGGTGCAGGTGCCGTTAACCAGGCTGTCAAGGCTATAGCAGTTGCAAGAAGATTCATAAATGAAAATGGGAAGGATATTGGCATGATACCCGGCTTTGTGGAAATCGAAATAGGTGGAGAAAAGAGAACCGGAGTATCCATGAAAGTATTCATAACCGGACCATTCCAGAAAGAAAAGGGCGATCAAAAAGCAAATCCAAATGCTTGATCGTGAAGAGGAAATAAAGGAAATAGTGAGAGCATGCGCTGAGGATACGAATCTTCGGCGCATTGTTTTTCAAATAGACGAAATGAGTGAAGATCAGAGATCGTCTTTTGAATTAAAAATGATGAACTATTTTCTCGGAAAGAATTCAAATGATGATCTTCAGATCTATAAATTCTTCAAACTCATCCTTGATCCTTCTGTAAGGAATGAGGTTATATCAAAGATAAAGGAGGGCAAAACTTGAAAGATAAATTTAAAGAAAAACTAAGCGTTGGCGGCCAGGCCGTCATAGAAGGCGTCATGATGAAAGGCATAAAAACGGTAGTCGCCGTTAGAAAAAAGGATGGTACCATAGTCGTTTCAGATTATGGACAGATGGTCAGACCAAAGGGATGGAAATCGTGGCCATTTATTCGTGGAACTTTCGTGCTTTACGATTCTTTGGTAAGTGGTATAAAAGCTTTAAATCTTTCGGCAAATCTTTCCGGAGATGAGGATAACCAGTTGAGCACAAAAGACATATTTTTTGCACTTTTGATAGCCTTTGGAATGGCCATAGGGCTTTTCTCGATTCTTCCGGTTCTTATAACATCTTTCTTTTCGGCTTTAAGAAATAATGGTTTCCTATTTGCGCTCGTTGAGGGCGGAATAAGAACGGTTATCTTCTTGATCTACATATGGATAATAGCGATGCTTCCCGATATAAAAAGGGTCTTCCAATACCACGGAGCAGAGCATAAATCCGTCTTTACATATGAGGCCGGCGAGGAATTGACGGTAGAAAACGCGAGAAAGTATTCTACCCTTCATCCGAGATGCGGAACGAGTTTTTTGATGATCACCATGATAGCGGCAATAATAGTCTTTAGCATACTCGGAGGAATTGATCCAAGGATGAACATATGGTGGAAGTTCGTCTCAAGAATAGTTCTGATACCCGTTGTAGCAGGTCTTGCTTATGAATTTCAAAGGATGACGGCAAAACATCTTGACAATCCATTCTTTAGAGCGCTTGCCAAACCAGGCCTATGGCTTCAAAAACTGACAACAAAGGAACCGGACGATTTACAGTTAGAAGTCGGTCTTGCCGCACTAAAGGCATCTTTGGAAGAAGTGCCGGAAGATATAAAAACTGAAAAGAAAAGCGTTGATTTTGAAAAAATGTCTTAAAAAATAAAGCAAATAAAAAAGGTCAAGTGCAAACTTGACCTTTGATTTTGATTTTGTTTACAATTCGTTTGTTACCGATCGGGGAGAAACATCTGCTTTTGAAACTTCCTCAAGACTTTCTCCCTTAGTTTCTTTCAAAACCAAAGTCGTTATGATGCCAGCGAAAGATACTACGGAGATTATCACGAATGTTGAATTGAAACCTATCGCTGCCATGATTATAGGGAAAAGCAATGTACCCAAGAATGCCCCAACTTTACCAATTCCTGCCGATATGCCGTGACCGGTGGTTCTATACTCGGTTGGGAAAAGTTCTGAAGGGAGTATAAATGTTGTCGTATTCGGGCCAAATTCTGTAAAGAAATAACTTATACTGTATATCGCGAAGAAAAGCCATATTTGCCTCTCTATCTCCGGAAATATGCCTATGAGCAGGAATGAAATCCCCATTACCGCGAATCCAATCAATTGAATCGTTTTTCTTCCAATCTTATCTATAAGCGCTATGGATAGGATGTATCCGGGCAGAGCAAATGCGACGAAGATCAGGAGCGTGTAAAGTGTTTTTGTTTCGAGAGACATACTTGAAGAGATCGAATTCAGCACAAGAGGAGTAGAAATCGTGTTGCCGTAATAGGCGTAATCCATCAAAAACCAACTGCCGGCGGTACCAAAAAGGGGGATCATAAGATTTTTATTTGTGAAGAAATCAATTAAACTGCTGCGCTTCTTTTCAACATTGCTCGACTTGTCAGATTCAACACGTTTATTCATGAATTTGCCAACGTCCTCGAGCGCCTTTTTTCTGTCTCCAAGCACTTGGGCCGTGTATCTTGGAGATTCCGGGATCTTTCTTCTTAAATAGATAACCATCAAAGCGGGAATTGCCCCTATTCCGAGCATTATTCTCCATGATAGATCCGGTGTTATATTAAGTCCAAGCAACGCCAAAGCCACAAGAGGACCTGTTATAAGTCCCACGGCCTGCATTGAAAAGACAAGGCCTACAAGTTTGCCGCGGTCCTTTTTGTTAGAATATTCGCTCATTATGACAGCGCTTACGGGATAATCTCCTCCTATACCAACGCCGAGTAGGAACCTTGATATCAAAAGCCATGTAAAATCAGGAGAAATAGCCGAAAGCAAAGCACCAACCGCCATTATCATTGCTTCAACCCCGTAGACCGTTTTTCTTCCGAACCTATCCGCAATGCGACCAAAAATAACGGAACCTATAAGTGCGGATATAAGAGAGATGCTGCCCAGAAAGCCTATTTGCGCGCTGTTCAATTTCCATATAGGCGCGATAAGGGCTATCGCTATGCCTATTATGAAAAGATCATATGCATCGGTAAAAAATCCCATTCCAGACACAAACATGGCCTTAAAATGATGCCTTCCTAGTTCAGCATTATCAAGATAGTTTTCTATCTTTTCCATCTTTTCACCTCCAAATAGATGATGCTACTTTATTTTTATCCCTTCTTTATCAATTTTACGTAAGGATTAATTTTTACTTATAGGGGTATAACTTTTTCGTATTTGACTGATTAACGAATTCGTTTTATACTTACAAAGAATGGAGGTGCTGCTTTGAAAGTACTTTTTCACATTGACGAGTCTGTTATGTGGGATCTTACAATTAGAAATTTAAACAACTTCATTAAAGATATAGATGAAGATTTCTCGATAGCGCTTGTTGCAAATGGAGATGCGGTCAACGGCTATATCGATGAAAAATTGTTAGATCAGATGAGAGCGCTTTCAAAACATGTAACTTTTATTTCATGCCTTAATTCGATGAAAAAAGAACATATAGAATCAGAGGCACTTCCCGAATTCGTAAAAATCGTTCCTTCTGGCGTCGTTGAAATTGCGAAACTTGAAGAAAAGGGATTCCATTACATAAAACCTTAAGGAGGTTTGTATGGATATTCTCGATATTGGATACGGAACTATAATTGGCCTTTCCCTTGGTTTGACGGGCGCGGGTGGTTCGATAATAACAATTCCTATTTTGATATATCTTTTGAATATGAATGCCCACGTTGCAACCGGCACAAGCCTTGTGATAGTCGGTGTTGGAGCGCTTGCCGGAGCCATACAATACTCGTTTGGTAAAACAAAATATTTACACTGGAGAATAGGTTTTCTTTTCGCCATAGCCGGAATAGTCGGAGCCTTTCTGGGATCTTATTTCAATGCCTTATTGCCTTCGTATCTGATACTTTATCTCTTTGCAACTTTGATGGTCATAATAGGTATCATGATGTTAAGAGAAAAAAATTATGCGAAGGAGACCGGCGCCCCAAGTCTGAAAAATGTCAGAGGTTTATCTGAATGGTTAAAGTTCGTCGGAGCGGGATTGTTCATCGGATTTATGACAGGTTTTTTCGGGGTTGGCGGCGGTTTCTTGATAGTACCAGTTTTAGTTTTGATACTCGATTTTCCTATGAAACACGCTATAGCGACAAGTTTGATGGTAATAGCGCTGAACTGTTTGTGGGGAATATTATCACGGCTTGGCGGAGTCGGAACGATAGCGTGGGGTACGGCGTTGTATCTTGTAATCGGAGCGGTAATAGGTATCGTGATAGGCGTTCTTATCGCCAAAAAAATAAAAGCCGGATCTCTTACAAAGATATTCGCTTATTTCGTAATAGCGTTGGCAATTTACATGTTTTTAAGAACGATGGGAATAATAGCTTAAATGGAGGGATTTGAAGTGAAAACAGTAGATGTGGTGACAATAGGTGCAGGTGGAGGAGCGTATCCGGCCGGATTCAGGCTTGCTAAATCGGGTATGGATGTTGTTATGATAGACGACAAGGGCGTCATGAGCGGAAATTGCCTTGCAGAAGGATGTGTTCCGTCGAAGGCCATCAGAGAATCTGTGAATCTTTACAGAATTTCCAAAAAATTCGACTTTTGGGGTTTAGACGGACAGGTTGCTTTTGAATACAAAAAGATAATCGCCCACAAAGATAATGTTCAGAAATTCAGATATGCCCAACATGCCGAGGAATTAAAAGAAGCGCTTCCGCATCTTCAACTTGTGAAAGGCCACGCAAGATTTTTGGACGATCACACACTTGAGGTGAAAACTGAAAAAGAAGAGGAAGTTTACCGTGCAAAACGTGCAATAATCGTCGCAAGCGGATCGGACACTTCGATTCTACCTATAAACGGCGCTGATTTATGTATAACATCTCACGATATTTTCTCAATGAATCCGAAATTGCAAACACTGCCCAAAACTATGACAATAATAGGTGGCGGATACATAGCGCTTGAGACTGCGACCTTCTTCAATGAACTTGGAACAAAGGTCAAACTCTTCAAAAGGTCTGACAGAATACTCTCTGATGAGGTTGATTTGAGATTTTCACAAACTCTAAGACAGTTTTTAGATCCCAACATCGAGATCGTAACTGGTGCTCGTGTCATGGAAGTTGAGAAGGTTCAGGACGGATACAGAATGAGCTATGTAAAGGATGATAAGACAGAGAGTGTGACTTCGGATATAGTCATGATGGCAGTCGGAAGAAGATCCGTAATTCCAGAAGGTGCGGACAAAATAGGAATAAAGACAGAACATGGAAGAATAATAGTAAACAACGCAATGCAGACGAATATTCCCCATATTTATGCACCTGGCGATGTTAACGGACTTTCAATGCTTTTCCATTCTGCCGTAAGGCAGTCCCTTGTGGCCGCAAATAACATAATGGCGGGAAATACTCCCATCGATTACATGAATTTCAAAACAGTCCCGACGACGGTCTTTACCTTTCCTGAAGGAGCTTATGTCGGGATCCTGCCCGATGAGGCGAAGTCGAAGGGAATCAAACTTGTAGAAACATCATCACCTTTCAAAATCGATGCGCGCGCGCAAATTTTTGGGGAAATGGACGGAGAGATAAGAGAATTTTTCGATGCCGAGACGATGAAGATAGTTGGAGCATGGGTCATAGGCCTTGATGCAGGGCTTTTGATAGGAGAACTCGCGAGACTTGTCGAAGGCGGATTTACGGTAAAAGAGGTTGCTGAATTCGCCGATCAACATCCCACGACTGCCGAAGGTATAGTGAAGGCTGCAAGAAAATTAATCTGAAACTTTGCCTTTGTAACTCACTTTGAAACAGGAGGGATGTTTATGACAGAAAACGGCAATGAAAGGCCGGTTCAGTTGAAAGTAAAAGATGTACCATCACGCAAATGTATGGGTTGGACTATTTCCAGGCATAATTTTGGGTATGATGCTCGAAATAAGGATGGTAGGCATCGGGCGGAGGATTGCTTGGAGCCCTTCTTTGGTCATTGATATACGGACCTTTAAGCGGTGCGCTTGTCAAAGCCGCAAATTATGGTCCTGTTTCGATTGCATTCGCGCTCGCAAACGGTAATGCCGTTGGAGCTTGGTTTGTTGGCATTCTTTTTGCCTCCGCGTTCATAGGAATGTGGTTTTTCATTCCAAGATTTCCTAAAGGCACAAAAGGTTGCGGCTGGCATTTCCTTGGGAAAACAGATCCGAATGAACAATTGCATTCGCCATGGACAACTGAATACGAGCAAAGATATCCAAAGATGAGAAAATGGGTTATGCCCGTTGCCGAAGCATCGACAGTTGAGGCGTCGAGAATTGTATTCATACTTGCGCTTGCATTTGCGATAACGACATCGGCCGTCATAATGTTAAGGCAGATCTTTGGAGAGTCAACAACTTTTTCATGGCTCGGAGGTCTTTTCATATACGCATTCTGGCCTAAAGCGATTCCAAATCTTCCGTATCTTGCAAACCTTTTACCCATTCATAATGGTACTTTGGATGTGCTCGGTAAAATAGGATGGGAACCAATCTCAGATCTCGGAACTTTCCTTGGAGGTTTGATCTCTTCTGTCCTGCTCACAAGAAGATGGATGGGATACAAAAAAGACATTCCGCCTGTCTGGAAGAAAAGATTCGGATCAAGCCAATCTAAGAGAAATTGGGCTGTCTTCTGGGGCGCATTCATGGTGCTATTCGGTGCAAGAATGGCAGGAGGTTGTGCAAGCGGGCATATACTTTCCGGATCATCCCAGTTGGCCGCAAGCGGTTTACTCTTCGGAGCCATCGTGTTGTTAACGGCTTACATTACAGCACATTTGCTTTACGGAAAAGCGCTTGATTAAAATCATTGATTAATTGGAGGCGATAAAAACGAACAGCGTAGAATTCATACCCGGTGCAACTATCACAATAGACGATGATAGGTGTATAGGATGCAAAAAATGTGTCGAGGTTTGTCCTGAGGATGTTTATGAACTTGTAAGAAGGCCTGGAGAAACCGATCCGAACAAAGAATTCAAATCAGTGGCCGTCGCGCCTGAGAAGTGCATACTTTGCCTTTCGTGCCTTGAAATATGCGCAAAAGACGCCATATACATTGACGGACAACAGTAGAGGTGATTGAAATGGCAGGACCGCTTTTAAAAGAACAATTGATTAAACCAAAGTAAGACTGGAAAAAATTGACGGATCAGATCGTCAAGAAACTTGAGCTCAAATATGAGCCCGTCGGTATTTATCTCATACCAGCCGAACATGCCGAAAGGTACGAAAAGTTCTTTGAAAATTTTGCAAAGCCCAATGGGCGTCTTACTTACTGTCAGGCAGTCGACACCGTGAGAGGCGCAGCGAATTATTCTAAACTTCCCGAAAGGCCGGATGTGCTTGTCCTTAAAGCAAAGGATTTCCTCTGTTCTGCCGGCGCGGCCAATTTAGGATTTTACAATCTACCCGAGCCGATAAAAAACGGTGAAAGAGACTTCTTGCTCAGAAGATTTCCATCTATAGAGACCTCAAAAGTAACGAGAGAGATGATACCGCACTTTGAGGCCGGTTCGACTTCTTCAGTGGTTGTGTTCAAATTGTCAAAAGCGCCCGTCGATCCACATGTAGTGCTTGTCTTTGGAAATCCGGCGCAAATTCTTTCGCTTGAAGGACCTTACGTCATGAAAACAGGTGGAAGGTTGGAAATCGATGTGCTCGGCACTTGCGGTGTGTGCGCCGAGATGACCGTATCTCCACTTTTAAACAGAAAGATGAATCTTTCGACGCTGTGCGGAGGCGCGAGATCGCATGCGTTTAAAGATCCAACCGAAATGGGAGCAGGCATACCGGGCATCGAATTTCCAGAACTTGTCGAGAATTTGCTTGCCAGGCAAAATATTCCGAAGAGACAAGATTTGACAAAGGAACTTCAATAATTGAAGCCTAAAGAAAACACGATTGAAAAAATAGACACGCTTTTTGAAAAGATATACGCCACCGACCTTGATGAAGAAAGCATTCGGATTCTTAAAACTTTACAGGTCCATCTCCATTCGATGAACCTTCACAAAGCAAAGGTGGCGTACTTTTCTTTGATAAAATCAAAACTGAATTGTATCTTTGAACTTTTGAATTCATTCAAAAC
>PNIW01000112.1 GCA_002878315.1 Mesoaciditoga sp.
AAAAACAGTCGCATTCTTGAACAGTAATTTCATTTTAGCCTCCTTGTGTAGATTTTAGATTTTCTTTGCTATCCTTAATTTCTTCTCCAGAAAACATTCCTCCTAAAATTATTCCTGCCATCAGAATTAACCCGCCGATGTAAAACCAAAGAGATGGTATGTTATCTAAGATCAAAAAATCAGAAATAACTGAGATTAAAGGTACAAGATATATTAAATTGGCAGCCGCTTTTGGTCCTATTGTTCTTATAACGTAGTTCCAGATAAGATATCCAAATCCAGAACACAACACTGCAAGAAAAAGTAACCACAGTAATGTATCCGCTCTTATAGGAGCAAATTCACCGTGCTTTAAAATTATTTCCGCCAATGAAAATGGTATCAGGAAAATGACTCCCCACTTTGTCATTTCAATGGTTGTTACAAGATTATCGTAACCTGAAAGTCTGTCAATGTAGAAAGTATACATACCCCAAGAAAAAGCCGCGAGCAAGATCATAATATCTCCAAATGTGTCTCCTCCAAGATCAAAGCCATTTGAAAGCACGACTATAACGACACCTATCAATGCTATCAATGACATCATGTAAAGCTTTAGCGAACTGATTTTTCTTTTGGCAAAATCAGTTATGACGATGGTGAAAATAGGCATGGTAGATATCAAAATCGAAGCCTGAGCCGGTGTCGTGTAGTTAACCCCAACGTTTTCAAAGATAAAGCAAAGCGTTATTCCCCATAATCCCGCTAATATGGAAAACCACTTTGCCTGTCTTGAAAGACTGATTTTATTTCTAATTGTGAACTTTGAAAAGATCCACAATATCAGCCATGAAATACAAAATCTTAATACTGCCATTGTTATTGGAGGGATAACACCCACCACTATTTTTATCGCGACAAAAGAAATCCCCCAGAAAAAGACCACAACAAGACCAATAACAATGGCATTCTTCTTCATTTAGCATCTTCCTGATATTTCCGTTAGGCTAAATCTTTCTGTTCTTCTACTATAACGCTGAGATCTTCTGTGTTATGTCCACCTTTAATCGCAAAAACGTATATGACCGAATAGACAGCGATCATCAAGATCGTATCCCATGGAAATGGAATCAAAATATCATTTCCGAATGCCCCAAAATATGAAAATAGTTCGGTCACTACCATCAAAGAAAGTAACCAATAAGAACTTAAAAACATCTGTTTATCTTTTGAGGAAACCTTTAGAGATGTTATTGCCGTGAACAAAAACACAGTGCCGCTTACCACAATTAGACTTAAAATGAATATCTCTGTTTTGATAGCCATAGACTCTTTGGAAGGCGGGTAAAGCACATAAGTGTAATTGACCACCAAAGCGCCTATCGATATAAATAATTCTATTAATCCTGTTGTGTAAGAAAAAAGTTTTGAAAGATTTAATTTCTTGGAAGCATAAAGAAAATAAAATATTGGTATCCCTATAAATGTCGTGTAGAAGATCATTGTAAGTGTTGTGATTCCGGACCAGTAAACGATAAGGGCCGCTCCAACAAAGGCAATTGGTGATATTACAGATGCGTACGGTAAATGGAATGGCCTATGAAGTTGAGGAGCATGCTTTCTAAATGTCATAAGTGCCAATGGGCCCATTATATAAGTTAGCACTGTGGCACTGGATATAAAGCCCACAAAAAGATACCACGACGGAAATGGCAAAAAGAAGATAACTCCAAGCACAAGGCTTGCTATCAGGGCAATGTATGGTATTCTTGTTTTATTGTGAACTTTCAGTAACGAAGATGGAAAATATCCATCTGCCGCTATTCCATACAATACTCTTGCGGAATTACCAAGATATATCCAACCAGTCCCGCTGGGAGAAATCCATGCATCAATAAGTAAAAAATAAGAAAATGCTATGAACAATGCTATTCCGCTGTATTGTAATTCTGTGAAAAATGGTGCCGAACCTAAAGAAGAGGAGGTCAATGTAGACCATGTTGTGCCAGCAGGCCATTTGATCGCTCCCAAAAAAGCAACCTGCAAAAGCGTGTAAAGTGCTATCGCGGCAAGTACAGAATATACAGTTGCTCTTGGAACATCCCTTTGAGGATTTTTCGCCTCTCCACCGAATTCAAGCGCCTGCCTGAACCCAAGGTAAGAAAAGACTATCCCTGCAGATGGAATGGCATAAAACATGCTTCCTACTCCTAAAGGGAAAAATCCTCCATGAGAGATCAAATTCGATTTGTTGAACATGAAAAGCAGAAAGATAAATGTAAGCGTTGGAATGATGAATTTCCACCACGTGGCGACCGAGTTGAATTTGCCGAGGAACCTTATACCGAACCAGTTTAAAAAGAAAAATGCGATTAACAAAACCACACCGGCCAATATACCAACTGGAGTCAAAACCGATACCCCTGATACTGTATGGAAAAGCCCCGGCACGTATGTTGAAGCGTAGGTCAACACTGCTTCGGCTTCAACAGTTGGCACTGTCACGGCACTTAACATGTAAGCCCATCCTATTATGTATCCCGTATAGCCGCCGTAGGCTAAATGAGGGTATCTTACAATGGCACCACTTTTGGGAATTGCCCCTGATATTTCTGCAAAGGTCAGGGCTATAAATAAAACTATGATTCCTCCTATTATCCATGAGAGTATCGATGCAGGTCCTGCCGTACCGGCAGCGCCTGCGACTCCTAACAGCCATCCAGAACCTATTATTCCTCCCATTGACAGAAAAAATAAATCCTGAAGGCTTAAAGCCTTTTTGAGTTTTTTATCTGACTCTCTTGCTATAGATTCTGCCGGCCTTATCTCGCTTTGATCTGCCATAAAATCACCTCTCGATTTAAAGCTTTTTCTTTAATTATTTGATTTGTACAGACCGTAAAAGTGAAGATCTTTGGCATAACTCGGATTGTAATTTGTCGGATAAAGTCCATGCAGCCAGTCCCTGTAAACTAACTGCCGTGACGGCTGGATCAACCATATCATGATGGCATCTTCATATGTTTTAAGGCTTATCTCTTTGTAAATCTTTTCCGCAACGCTGTTAGAGGTTGCCGAAATTGCGGCATTTATCAAGGGATCAAATTCCTTTTTTGCAAATTCACGGAAATTCTGGCCGAGCGCTTCTCCGTAAACTCCAGATGAATCTAAATAACCATACACGCGATCATAGGAGGTGTTTGCAAACCAGTCAAGTGCTATCATCGGAATATTATTGCTAAGAAATTCTCCAACGAGTGTCTGCCATAATACCGGCACAGGCACAACGTTGAATTTGGGATTTACCTGCTGGGCGTAGGCACTTAACATTTGACACGCTTCCTGCATTGTCGGATCTGTAGAATTGTAGATTATGGCAAATTTAAATCCTTTCTTCCATACCTCTCCGTTATAGGCCTTCTTGAAATATTCGGCGGCCTTCGCAAGATCCTGATGGTATGCAGGCAGATCAGGATCGTATCCTATAAGGCCTGTGCATATTGGACTGTTGGGAACTATTCCAAGCCCATTCCATACATCTTTTACATACGTTCGATGTGGAAAAAGATATTCAAAGCCTTTTCTCACGTCAAGGTTCGAGAAGAAGTCGGGGGGAATGCCGTTTCCGTCTAATTTTCCCGAATAAATATATTTACTGTGTGGATTTACGCTGAATGCAAATGAAAGCTGATACTGAGCAAGTTCCGGTATGTTCTCCGAGACTTTAACACCGGGAATATTTTGAACCTGAGGAATGTATGCGGGAGGGACAGAAATTATGTCTGCATCTCCGCGCATCAAATCTAATTTTCTTGTCGTAAATTCAGAAACTGTCTTTATCACGGCATACTTTATCTTTGCCGGCTCTCCCCAGTAACCATCGAAGCGTTTCAAAACAACCTCTCTCCCTTGAGTCCATGATTGCAATTCAAATGGGCCTGTCCCGTTTGTTATGGAATAGAGAGGATCGGCCTGACGCTGGGGGTTGTAATATTTCCACCATGTATCTGCCGTTCCTGACCACGCACCGTTGTCTGAAGCCCACTTCGCATCGAGAATATCTATCCCGGCAAGATAATTAAGAAAAAGATCAGATGAAAATGGGTGAGCAAGGTGTATTATCACATCATCGCCTTTTATTTCAAAGGCTTTGGATAACAGATTAAAAGTATCTATGAGGGCATTTTTATACGCCTCGTTCTTTGGCGTTGTAGTACTGGTTGCGAACAGATCATTCCATGATTTGGCACCTGCAAGTTTGACTGCCCACTTTGAGATGTTGTCCACATAATTTCCATCTATCTTTGGAAGTAGAGGCTCTGTCAGTTCATATGAATTTCCTCCCGCCATACCCGTCACAACGAATCTTTCAAGTGAATAAACGACATCGTAAGGCGTCAGCAGATCACCATTTTGAAAATGAACTCCCTTTCTTATGTGAAACACATAGGTCATACCATTATCGAGAATTGTGCCGTCTTTAACGGAAGGTACATTTGTTGAAAGAACAGGTACATAACGTGTCAAAGATGTGCCATCAAAGGTGATAAGAGTCTGGTAGATGTTATCGAGCACCTCACCAGAGGCTGTATCGATAACCATGGCCGGATCGAGAGTCTCCGCCGCTCTTTCCTGCTCGTATATTACGGTATCGGGATTTGGAACGTTAGCCAAAACCATAATTGAAAATAAAATCAGTATGCCTGTTACCCAAAACCATTTACACTTCATCTAATCACCTCCGTATGAAATTCTTTCATGAGAACGCTATTTTACTCGATTTCAAATGCTTTTCAACTTTGCCGCCCTTACGGATTTCAATTCTAATGGTTCAAAGGCAGATTTCATGAAATCTAAAGTGCGCTCTCCCATTAAATGGACATGGCAATCTATAAGACCCGGAAGAATTGTGCCGCTGTTTACTTTAACAATCTTTGTTTTTGGAGGAATTGTTACCTCTTCTGCCAGACCTACCTTTTCTATCTTTTCGCCGTCTATGAGTATTATCCCGTCGAACGGCGCTTTACCCGTACCATCTATGATTCTCCCAACGAATGCAATTTTCATAACTATCACGCCAATCTTTTGTATATCTTTCCATCTTTCATGACGAATTTGACATCTTTCAAAAGAGATATATCTTTTAGAGGATCTCCATCTACGGCTATTAAATCGGCCGCTTTTCCGACTTCAACCGTGCCAATATTTTCCATCCCGAGGAGTTCCGCTCCCCACTTTGTCGCGGCCATTATCGCATCCATTGGCCTTACCCCATTTTCTACCATCAAAACCAATTCCTGGGCATTTTCGCCGTGTCTGTTGAAAGGCGTTGCGGCATCTGTGCCCATCGCTATCTTTACTCCCGCTCTGTAGGCCCTCGAAAAACTATCCATGTGGTAATTTATTATCTCTTCGGTTTTTCTTACCGCATGTTCTGGAATTCCAGCCTCTCGTCCATATTTTTTTATGTTGTAGGGTGCGACAAGAGTGGCGACCAAAAATACTCCTTTCTTTTTCATCATTTCAATGGCTTCATCGTCCAAGAATATGCCATGCTCTATCGAATCGATCCCTGCCCTTATGGCATTTTTTATGCCTTCTGCGCCCTGGGCATGGGCCGCCGCCTTTTTCCC
>PNIW01000043.1 GCA_002878315.1 Mesoaciditoga sp.
CGCAGAATCTGATTTGGGTTTCAAGGTTCTTTAATTATTATTCTACACGAGTATAATGAAAACAGTGCCATATAAAGGAGATGATTTTGATGAAGAAATTTTCTTCTGAAACATTTTTAGATCTGAAATTTCCGGGAGATCCACAGATAGATCCTTTAGGAAAAAGAATTGTTTTCACAATTAGCAAAGCCAACGAAAAACAAGATGGATACGATAAATCTATTTACATGTACGATGGACGTATCTTCCAGTTTACAACCGGCAAGGATTCATCTCCCAGATGGTCACCAGACGGATCGGAGATTGCCTTTGTAAGATCAAATGACAGTGGATCTGATTTGATGATAATAAATTCAAGAGGTGGAGAGGCAAAGAAAATCCTTCACATAGACGATCAGATAACAGATCTTGGATGGCTTAGCGAAAATGAATTTGTTCTGTCAGTTGCCGTCAAAGAAAAGAAAGAATCTAAATCTAACAAAAAGGTAAAGGACGATGTTCACGAAATAGAAAAAATACCCTTTTGGGCAAATGGAGAAGGCTTTATCTACAATGTCAAAAAGCAACTTTTTCTTGTGAAGAAAAACGGTACAAAAAAGCAACTCACAGATGAAAAAGGAGAGATTTTCAATTTTGCGATCTCTCCAAATGGGAAGTATATCGCATTCGTTGAGGCAACAGACATAGAACATCATCCACTTGTCTCTGATCTCTTTATTTTAGAAATCAACGGCAAACTCAAGAAACTCACGGGATCGAATCTTTCAATCGGAAATATAGCATGGAATCCAGATTCATCAAAATTAGCAGCCATGATCTCAGATCTTGCGCATGGGTCATTCACAAATGAAAGGTTGTTCACGATCGACTTAAAAGGGAAAATGAAAAAGGTGTGTGATATAGATCTTCCAAAAGGTAATTCCATAAACAGCGATTCACGAGGCTCCTCTCCAAATAGAATTTTTTGGACACAAAAGGGCATATTTTTCATGATGACGGAAGGGCCTCTTTCCAAAATATACATGGCGCGCGAAGACGGAAAGGTCGAAGAAGTGATCTCCGGTCAGAGATCAGTATCGGGCTTTAGCGTTTCAGATGGAGGCATCACATTTCTTGCCATGGATTTTACAAGTCCAGACGAATTGTATATCTATAAAGACGGCAAAGAGAAAAAACTCTCTCATTTCAACGATCTTAAAAATTTCAAAGTATCGACGCCCGAATATTTTGCCGTTAAAGCATCAGATGGCAAAAAAGTAGATGCATGGATCATGAAACCTGTGGATTACGAGAAGGGAAGGAAGTATCCTGCAATTCTTGAAATTCACGGTGGACCACGAACTGCTTATGGAAACGCCTTCTTTCTCGAATTTCAGATACTCGCATCAAACGGCTTTGCCGTGATCTTTTCAAATCCGAGAGGAAGCGACGGATACGGAGAGGAATTTTCCTACATATACGGAAATTACGGAAAGAGAGATTATCAGGACATAATCGAGGTTGTGGATGAAGCCATAAAAAAGTACGACTTTATAGATGAAAAACGGCTTGGTGTAACCGGCGGATCCTATGGTGGATTTATGACGAACTGGATAGTAACGCAGACAAATAGATTTAAAGCGGCCGTTTCTCAAAGATCGATAAGTAACTGGATTTCATTCTTCGGAACAACGGATATAGGATACTTCTTCGGCCCTGATCAACTCGGGGGCGACCCATGGTCCAACACAAAGGGATACATGGAAATGTCTCCTTTAACGCACGTTAAAAACGTTCAGACTCCAATTTTGATGATCCATTCAATGGAAGATTACAGATGTTACATGGTAGAGGCATTTCAGTTCTTTACGGCCCTCAGATACTTCGGAAAAGAAGCAAAACTTGCGCTTTTTCCTTCAGAAAATCATGAACTTTCGAGATCAGGGAAACCATATCACAGGATAAAAAGGTTAAATCTTATAGTTGAATGGTTTAAAAAGTATCTTTAAATATGATACAATTAGTATAGATTAGAAGGTGACAAAGTTGAAATTCAAAGATAAGGTAATTCTTATAACCGGTGCCGCATCGGGAATTGGACTTGAAACGGCAAAAAAATTTCTTTCGGAAGGCGGAATTATCGCTGCGTGCGATGTAAATGAAAAAGGGCTTGAAGAAGCGCAGAAGTCTCTCGGTATAAAATACAGAACCTACAAAATGGATGTGACGAATTTTCCAGAAGTTGAAAGGGTCATTGATACGATAGCCAAAGATCTTGGACATATAGATGTGCTTGTCAACAACGCAGGTTCTGTAAGAGAAAAGCCTTTACTTGAGAGTAACATAGAAGACTTTGATTTCACGCTAAATGTGAATTTGAAGGGCACGTACAACACCACGAAAGCTGTCATGAAATACATGGTAAAGCAAAATAGCGGTGTTGTTGTAAATGTCTCTTCGATAGTCGGAGTGTACGGAAATCCCGGTCAAAGTGCTTATTCCGCATCGAAGGCTGGGGTTAATGTGTTGGCAAAGGTATGGGCAAAGGAATTTGCAAGGTATGGGATACGTGTCAATTCCATAGCACCGGGATATGTTAGAACTCCTTTGATATCAGGTTTGTCAAAAGAAAAGATAGATGAGATAAAATCAAAAACATTGCTTGGAAGACTTGCTGAACCTGTAGAAATAGCCAATGTTATACTTTTTCTAGCTTCAAATGAGTCATCTTACATAACCGGACAGGTAATAGGAGTGGATGGGGGAATGATCATTTGAAGGTGACAAAATGCTCGAACTGAAAGATATCCATCTTGAAATAGATGGGAAGGTTATACTTAAAAAGTTGAATATGAAATTCGAGATCGGTAAAAGATATGCGATTCTTGGAAATAACGGCACGGGTAAATCTACCGTTGCGAATATGATAATGGGAATGGAAGATTACAAGCCTCAATCCGGGAAAATTTATTTAGACGGTGTCGATATAACCGATCTCGACATGAGTAAAAGGGCTCAGATGGGAATTACCATAGCCTTTCAGGAAAATGTAAGGTTTGACGGGATAAGAGTTCTTGAATATCTCACTCTCGGAGGAAAGATAAAAAAGCCTCTCGATGAGATAAAAAGTGCTCTTAAACTCGTCGGGCTTAGAGATGAATATTTAAAAAGATATGTTGATGGTTCTTTAAGCGGCGGAGAGAGAAAGAGAATAGAACTCGCCTCTATATACATGCTCGATCCTAAATATGTGATACTCGATGAGCCAGATTCAGGAATAGACATGATGTCCATAGAGACGATAAACAAATTTATAGATGCTTTAATCCAGAGGAATATCGCTGTTATAACGATAACCCACAGAGAAGAAATAGCGATTAATTCCGATTACGCTTATCTTTTGTGCGCTGGAATAGTTTTAAAAGAAGGCGATCCCGTCGAAATATCAAAATATTACAAATCAATGTGCGATGTGTGTGAACATCCCAATGAAATCCATCTTGTGAAAGAAAGTGAGACGATATGAGAATAGCACCAGATTATTCGAAAGAATTCGAAAAAATAGCCGAGGCTTACGAAAAAAGCGGTGGAAAAGCAGACAACCTCCTTGACAAGCGCATTGCTTCAATAATAATAAGCGGAGACAAAGTGATAGGTCTCAATAACGTCGAAGGCGTCGAGATAGAAGCCGGTAAACAAGATTTGGGAGTATGGGCAAAGATAAGAATTCTTAAGGGCAAAAAGATCGCTATGCCCATACATCTTTGCACCGGTTTTCTTGGAAAAGAAGGAGAACAAAGGATAAATTTCGAATTCATAATTGAAGATGGTGCAAGTGTTGACTTCATCTCTCACTGTTCTTTTCCATGGTCAACGAAGTTAACACACAAAATGATCGCGATAGTCAAAATAGGTAAAAATGCCTCTATGACCTACGCAGATGCCCACTTTCATTCAGAAGAAGGCGGGGTAACGGTCATTTCAGAAACGCACGCCATCGTGGATGAAAAAGGAAGATACAGCAACACCTTTGAATTGACGAGAACAAGGGTCGGGAAACTCGTCGTCAAAATGGATGTCGATTTAAAGGAAGGTGCCGTTGCAAATCTCGAAAGCAAGGTCAGAGGCAGATCAAATGACGAAATAAGTATAAAAGAAAGTTTAGGTCTCAACGGAAAAAATGCCCACGGAATAGCGAAAAGCACAATCGTCGCGACGGATCAGACACACGCGAGAATAATAAACGAGGCGTTTGGAAATGCCCCTTACTCAAAAGGACATATAGAATGCACAGAAGTGACAAAAGGAAATCAGGTAGATGTCGCCACTCTACCTGTTCTAAAGGTTACAAACGATCTATCAGAATTAACCCATGAAGCCTCTATAGGAAGGATAAACTCAAAACAATTAGCAACCCTTGTCGCAAAGGGGATGAGTGAAGAAGAGGCGACAGAATTCATAATAAAGGGCATGCTCAGTTAATTGGCAACAAGTACTACCTTTTTCCCTACTTTTTCCCTGTAAAGGTTTCTCGTTCCTCCTCCGTGCGCAATTACTTTTAATGCCGGAGGAGTTATTATCGTTCCACCAAATACCTTTATCTCTGGAAATACATCCGGTGCCATTGGAGTCGAAGGGCCGAGAAGAATCGTGCGTGGCGTTTTGATGTATTTTACGATGTCATCGAAAGTTTTATTCATCACAGTCGTTGCTGAAATAATAACAACACTGCTAACCGGAAGGATATCTGGAATCATTTCAGGACCAAGTGCCGGATGTGGCCATGTTGTTTGCTGCCTTTCCTTTTCAAAGATGTAAAGGGATTTGACTTGCTTCTTTATATTTGATACCATCGGATCAAAATATCCTATCATGGCAACCGAGTCATTTGCGCTTAATTTGATGCTCTCCATGACGTCTCCTTCTTCGTATTCTCCCGTATTAAGACAGGCATTTATTGCCGCCGTTCCAAGTGCGTTAAGAAGTACGTCTGAAGAATCGAAAAAATATATGAATTCTTCAACCGGAATGCCCGTTTTAGGAAGCGTATCGTAAAGAGAACATCCCCACGGTATAGATTTTCTGTCTGTATAGGAAACGCCGGCATTGCCATTGCTCAAAAGTACACCACACAATCCTATACCCATAACGTAATCTTCAACTGTTAACCCTTTGCCGCTTGATTTCGCCTTTGACTTTAGCTTCTCATATCTGTCCATTCTAAGTCCTCCTTATGTCAAACCTTACCGGTAACTCTTCATAAATCTATCACAGTCAGAAACAGGATCCTCCTGGCCTGATGATAAAATATCATAAATTTTCAATTGACAACTGTCAATTCTAAATGAGGAAAGTCGCATGCCATCTGTTTATTTATTCACGACCTTATTAAAGATTTTATCACATATTCTATGCCATTATCGGTTATAATTGAATTGATAATTGAGAGTGTCCAACGTTTTAGAGTCATAGTGTTACAGTCTCCAATTTTCTGTTCTT
>PNIW01000063.1 GCA_002878315.1 Mesoaciditoga sp.
ATGAGAAAAATCATCGGCCCTTTAAAATTTTAGGAGGTGTTTTTATGATAAAAGTTGAAAAGCAAATCGAAACGAAGGCTGAGGTGCTCCAGATATCGAGCGAATTGATCTCTGAGATGGGACAGTTCTTAAGAAGAGAGGGATTCATAGAGATTTTGCCTGTCATAATCTCGCCGATAACCGACCCTCTAAATCACAGTGTCCTTGACGCTTCAATCGATTATTACGACGGTAAGTACTCTCTGACCAAATCCATGATCTTTCATAAGCAACTGGCTGTGAGGACCTTTCCGAAGATCTTCATTTTCTCTCCAAATGTAAGACTTGAAACCGATGACAAGTCATCAACCGGCAGGCATCTGATAGAATTTACACAACTCGATCTTGAGGTAAGAAATGCAAAAAGGGACGACATTCTCGATCTAATAGAGAGAATGTTCGTCGACGTTTTCAAAGATGTAGATGAAAAATTTGGAGATACAATTAGAAAGATGAATCCTCATTTTTCAATCCCTTCAATACCCTTTAAGCGCGTTAGGTATTTAGAAGCGTACGAAAAGTATGGCCCGGACTTCGAAAGTATTCTCTCAAAGAGCGCAACTGAACCGTTCTGGCTCATAGATATCCCGATAAAGGAAAGAGAATTTTACGACAGACTCGATGACAATGGGAAGACTCTCGTCGATATGGACCTCATATATCCTTACGGCTTTGGAGAGGCCATTTCCGGAGGAGAAAGGGAATACGATTACGAAAGGATCCTCTACAGAATGGCGCTTAAGGAGAACAAACCTGAAGATTTTGAATGGTATCTCGAAGAGGTTAAAAAAGGAATCCCGCCTTCGGCTGGTTGTGGAATAGGTGTGGAAAGACTTACAAGATTTGTGTGTAACCTTAAGAGCGTTGCCGAGGCGAGATTGTTTTCAAAGGTTCCGGGGAAAATATCTATATGATAGAAAACAGCCCTTTGGGCTGTTTTCATTTTTTCGCATACTTTTTGTTGAATCTTTCAACCTGACCTTCGATGTCTACTATGTTGGTTCTCTTTCCCGTAAAGAAAGGATGGCATGCAGAACAAACTTCGAGCGTTATTTTATCCTTTGTGGATAATACTTTATACTCTGCCCCGCAGGCGCATGTGGCCGTTACTTCGTGCAATTGCGGATGTATACCTTTTTTCACTTTAAAAACCTCCTATTGCGATTTCTCATTTATTATAACATCTTTTTCATGATTTGTGAGTTTCATTCCTCTAAAAGATTCTATCATCACCACGATAAAACCTATTAAAAGAGGTAAAAAGTACCTCAAAATTCCCCATTCTATGGTTATCGTTGCAAGGTATTTCGACGGTATAAAGGCCGAGTAAAAAAGGTAAAATTCCCCTTCGGCCGTCCCGGTGGATCCCGGAGTTGGAGAGTAATAAATTATAAGCGTTGCAAGTGCCTGAACTGCCAAGATATCAAGAAAACTTTGAAGATCACCGCCTAAAAGGTTAAGAGAAGAGACTATTGGAAAAACAAGCATTAGACCCGCACCGCTCGAGATTATTGAGAGGAAAAAGACGAAAATTAAAATATGTGGTTTTTGCGAGAATGTTTTCGCGCTCGTTGCATATTTTGCGATTTCGGTATCGAATCTTTCAAGGAGTTTTTCAGTCTTTGGCTTTAATTTTTTACTGAAGGTAAAGACCGATATTACTTTTCTTATCACTCTAAAAAAAAGATTGTAAACACCCTTGTTAAAATTAAATAGCATCATCAAAACTATCGTCACCGTCGAGATTAAAAATCCTATAATTGCGAGAGAAGTGGACGAAGGCATGCTGCCGAGCAGGATAAGCGCCCTTCTTAGACCGAATATCGCCATTACTTCTATAGCACCTTGCCATGCTATGAATTTGAATACGATGATGGAAGTTGAGATGCCTGGCGAGACTCCGACTTTGTTCATGTAAACAACCTGCATTGGCTGGCCTCCGACAGAAGATGGAGTTATCATTCCAAAAAAGTTCGAAATGATCGTGGCTTTTATAGATTGAAAAAAAGTTATCCTTGACTTTGAGATTCTCACAAGAATATATGTGTTGATGGCATCTGTTATCCAGGATATCAAAAGCAGAATTACACCTAACACTCCCCACCATGATTTTAAAAAGAAATCTTCGAGAAGTTTTAAATTTATTCCTCCCCCAAATGAGTTGAGGAGATATATCGTTATGGCAGAGACAATTCCTATTATAAGTCCGTAAATGATAAACTTTCTCATTTGGTATTTACCACCACTTTGAGTGCTTCCTCCTCATCCGTTCCATTGTTGATCTTCATCTCGAGGATCTTTTCAAGCGTTTTTCTTATCTCAATCCCTTCGAGTCCGTAGATATTTTTAAGCATCGCTCCGTTGACTTTTTCGAGTTTTATCTTAGATATTTCGAAATATTCAAAAATCTTTTCTTCCAATTCTTCATCGTAAGAAAGAGCGAGCAAAATTTCAGAAGGCAATGATTTTAAAATGTTGTAGAGATCGAATCTACTCTTAGGATTTGAAATGGAGGAAAGAAATTTTGTGTCCTGAAGAAGTTGGAATGAATTCACAATTTTCATCGGCATGCCATACATTCTCATCGTTTCTATTGCTTTTTTTACCGGACATTTTTTTAAAATTAAAAGGATCATCGAATATAATTTATTCGTTTTCGAAAAGTGCGAAGATTTTGCGATAGAGAAAAACCTTTCAAAGTCAATCTGGGAATCACAAAAGATTGTCGAACAAATTCCGTAATTCTGGTAAAGAGAAAATATTTGCGCGGCCTTTTCTTCTTCAATCGATCTTTCAAGTTCTGCCCTTATACGCGATTGGCTCACCGAGGACAGATATCCTCCCTTTATCGCTTTTAAAAGGAGAATCTCCGTGTTCGGGGATAATTTGTAATCGAATCTCCCCGCATATCTTAAGGCTCTTAAAATCCTTGTCGGATCTTCGATGAAACTTAAAGTGTGTAGAACCCGTATCTCCTTTCTTTTTATGTCTTCAAGCCCTCCGAAAAAATCTATTATGACTCCAAAATTGTCCGGAGTTAGATCCATCGCCATTGCATTTATCGTGAAATCCCTTCTGTAAAGATCACGCCTTAAATTCGATCTTTCTACTTTCGGTAAAGTTCCTGGCTCTTCGTAATACTCTGTTCTCGTTGTAGCAATGTCTATAGAGATGCCGTTAAACCTTATTGTTGCCGTGCCGAATTCTGGATATGTAACACATTTGACCTTTTTGTGATTTGCAAATTCCTTTGCGAATTCTATGCCGTCACCTTCGATCGCTATGTCTACATCTAAACTTTCTTTTGACATTATAAGGTCCCTTACAAAACCACCAACTGCGTAAATCTTTTGCTTCTTTGAAAATGCCAAATTTCCCATATCTTTAAGGATTGAAAGCAATTTTGGAGAGATGACATTTTCGATCTTGCTTTCTACGCTCAGTCTTTTTTCGTAATAGGTCCTGTCAACCATAGCCCTTACAAGATCTCTTCTTGTTATTATTCCCGCGATCTTTCCCTCTTCGTCGATGACGGGAATCCTTCCGATGTTGTGAATTGCCATCAACTCCCCGACCTTACTTGCTGGATCGTTCAAATTCACCGTTACCGGTGGAATAGACATCGTCATGGAAAGATCTTCGATACCGGCCTTTAAAGCCCTGTCCACATCTTTTTTCGTTATCACACCAACAACGCGATCCGCTTCGTCCAATACAGGAAGTCCTGTTAAATTAGTTTTTTCGATAATTTCCTTTACCTGTGAAAGGGGAGTCTCTATTCTTACCGAAGTTACAGGACTCGTCATTATTTGAGCCGCCGTGAGATCCTCCCTCCCTGTTAATTGCGAAAATCCCGACAATCTCGCGCCCTTTTTCACACAGAATGCTAAAGCGAGAATATCATCAACGTTCATTTGCGGACTAAGCAAAGCATGGGTTTTTGAATATATCGCAAAGGCAAACAACTGCGCATCGCGGGGTGAGATTTTGATTTTGTTTTTTTCTATTTTTCTTACAAGTTTGGAGGTATAGCAATCTTCTTTTTCAATTATTTGCCTTTGTGGATACTTTTCTATTTCGTCATACTGGGAAAAATTCTTGATCTCCGCTGAAATTTTACCGGCAAGCGCAACTCTCGATGAAGGATGAAGATATCTCCACGCAACGGCACTTGCGAGTCCATCCACTGTTGCCGGAAAAAATCTTATTCTCATATTTCAACCCGCACTTCGTCATCTTCTTTTAAGATTGTACCCGAGTCAACTATTTTACCATTCACAAAGACTTTTAATCCATCGAGAGTGAAATGGAGAAATTCAAAAAGGTCGCCAACTGTCAGATCTTTTTTGACCTCGACTTTGTCTCCATCGTTTATTACATCCTCCAAAGAGGCATCCTTTGAATTTATCTTTACACGTGGAAATAATTCTATTTCTTTTCCATCTATTTTTATTCTTAAGGGTTTGACTATGTCCGAAACCTTTAAAACTTTATAATGTCCGTCCGAAGGCTTTATTTCTATAATATCGCCATCTTTTACGGTGCTTTTTAGACTTTCAATCTTCCCGTTTATTTTCACAACGGGATCTGGCAATTCCCCACTTACGATGCGCACCTCACCGTTTAGCGTGTATGTTATTCCATTGCTCGGACTTCCTATCATTTTTTTCACGTCGAATCCGCCCTGAATTAATGTCTGGAGTACATCCTCTCTTCCGGTCAAATTCATTATCTGGACAGGCTGTCCATTTAAAGTTATTCTTTTGAAGATCTTTCCAAGGTTGAACCTCGAAGAATAAAGAATTCCAACAGGAGTTATGAATTCGCTCCCTTTAAGTTTTTTCGTCTGATCCTTTATAAAAGATATGTTTTCCACATTTCTAAGAGCGATTCTCGTTTTTGGAAGGGATAACTTTTCTGCAAGCATGTCGACGAAGTGCGGTACCTTTGCCCCCCCTCCGACTATCATAACCGCGGCAGGAGCCTTGCCGTTTATGTCTATTATCGCCTTTGATATTTCTTCTGTTATAACGTTGACTACAGAATCGGTAACCTTCAAGCACTCTTCTTTAGTTATCTCGATAGGTATTCCTAAGACATTTTCAACATTTATTTTCTCAAGATCTAAAGATCTCTTAACCTTTTCTCCGTCCTGAAAAGAAAGAAGAAACTCATCGCATATCTTTTCCGTTATCTCATCGCCGGCCATCGGTATCATGCCATAGGATGTTATGGCGCCGTTGTTGCTTATCGCTATATCCGAAGTACCGGCTCCGACGTCTACAAGGGCCAGATTAAGCCTTCTTAAATCTGCCGGCACCACAAGATTCATCGCCGCCATGGGCTCGAGTGTGAGATAATTCACCGTCAAGTGTGAAAGTTCCATGACAGAAAAAAGCGCCTCAACGATTCTCTGTGGCAAAAAGGCCGCAATAACACTTACAGAGGCAGTTTCTCCGAACTGGCCTATGAGATTTCTAACATCTTCCCCGTCTACCGTGTATCGAAGGACGGAATACCCAACACAGTAGTCGCGTCCGCCCTGATTTTTTTCTATTGCGTCAGAAAGCGCTTTAAATTCGAGGGATTTGAGGTAATTTTCGTCTATCTTTGAAAATGGTATTCTGTCCACCGCCGTTCCGGTTATGGTTTTTAAAAACCTTCCGGCAACGGCCGTCGAAGTTTCCATAAGTTCAACGTTATTTCTTTCCTCAAGGGCCTTTTTTACCCTTAAGACGGCTGAAGAAACTTTGGGCACATCATTTATCTGTCCGTCTAACATGGCCCTTTCTTCATGCTCGGCAACCTCAAAATCAACTACATTTATTCCATTTTCGATCTCTTCGGCCAATATTCCAACAACTGTCCTTGTTCCAATATCAAGTCCAAAGATCATCTGTCCTCTCCTATCACAGTGACTCCCGTTCCACCTTCACCTTCACGTCCGATTCTGAAATTCACGTGTTTAGACCTTAAAAATGACCATATTCCATTTGCAAGTCTTCCAGTTCCTTTGCCGTGAATTATAAATCCAACCGAATTTGATCTTATCACATGTTCTACGAATTCTTCAACAACAGGTATGGCTTCCTCGACGGTCATGCCACGTATATCTATTTCTGTGGGGACTCTTTCTTCCTTTACATATTCGATTTTTTCTTCTTGTTTAGGTTTTGCGTACATCTCGATCATCTTGTTAGATATCTCAACATTTGATCCGTTGACATCAAGGATGACCGTGTCTTTTTTGAGAGATTTTATCCTTCCGATGACATTGGTCCCTTTTATGCGGACATATCCTTCGCCCTGTGAAAAAGCATTTTCCATCATAGAATTTTCTATCTCTTTTCTTAAAGCATCGAGTTTTTTAACTCTTGATACGAGGGCATCTTCATCTTTTGAAGATCTCAGGTCGTGGATTGCCTCTTCAAGTTCTTTCTTTGTCTTTGATATCTGGCCGGAAAGTTTTCTTATCTCTTCGGAAAGCGCTGTCAGCTCTTTTGCCTTTAACTTTTCAAACTTGTTATCGTATTCGATTTCTTTTTCATTTAATTCATTCATCTTTTTGTTTATTTCTGATAATTTAAGATCGTACTCATGAATGCGACTTTGAAGTTCTTCTATTAAAAGATCCTCTTTCGAGAAGGATGTGGATCGGTGATTTTTAAAGGCCTCTATTATCTCGGGCGAGACACCCATTCTCTCGATTATCTCGAGCGCCCTGCTCCTTCCGGGCATATCCATGTGGATTCTGTAAGTCGGCGCCATCTTTTCGATATCGAATCCGACGGAAGCGTTTCTAACCATTGGAAGGATGTACGCAAGAGTTTTGAGATCCGGAAGATGGGTTGTAACGAACACCTTCGCTCCTTTAGATATGAGGGTTTCTATTATTGCCCTCGCAAAGGCAGAACCTTCCGAAGGCTCCGTTCCTTCTCCTATTTCGTCGATGAGAATAAGGGTTTTCTCATTTGCGAATTTGCATATCTCGTTCTCTCTTATAACCCTTGCAGAGAAAGTGCTCAATTCGTTTTTGACAGATTGATTGTCTCCTATATCTGAATAGATGGCATCGAAGATCGAAAGTTCTGTTCCGGCACCTGCCGGTACAGGTATGCCAATCGCACACATCAACGAAAAAAGGCCGACGGTCTTTAAAAAGGCCGTTTTCCCTCCCATATTTGGCCCGCTGACTATTATGACCTTATCTTCTTTTCTTATTTCTACGTCTATTGGTACCACTTTGTTTTCATCTATCAACGGATTACGGCCTCTCACTATCTTTATCGTTCCATCTTTGCTTATTGATGGGACAACACACGAGTTTTTAATTCCGTAAGAGGCCTTTGCGTAAAGCGCATCGAATTTCTCTATATTTTCTATAAGCGATTTTATCGAATCCACATTTTTAGATAGCATTTTTATGCCCGTATCCATTATTTTAGATATTTCTATCGATTCCTTTGATCTCGCTATTGCGAGCGCGTCATTTAACTCTATCATTTCTTCCGGCTCGATGTAATATGTCAGGCCGGTTGAGGACTGACCATGTATTATGCCTTTTATCGAAGACCTTTTAGAGGCATCGACCGGAAGCACATACCTGTCATGGCGCTGGATCACAAGTCCTTCGGAAATAATGCCGGATTTTGTACCTTCAATGATGAGTTGCTTTATTCTTTCTTCTGTCTCATTTTCGATCGATCTTATCTCTTTTCTTATTCTCATCAATTCCTGCGAGGCGGTATCCTTTATCGTGCCATCTGGGTTAAAGGCTCTATCGCAGTACTCTATGAATCCGTTGAATGGAATAAGATTTGCGGCCAGATCTTTTAAATGCGGCTTAAGTCCTATGACAGATGAAATTTTTTTTGACAGTTTGAAAAGATTTGAAAAATCGATTAACTCTTTTGGGTCTATTCTCTTCCCGGCCATCACATTTTTTAAAGATCCCTCGACATCTTCTACCGGATAAAGCACTGAAGAAATCTCGTCGAAGATCTCTGTTATTTCCTTGACTTCTTCATAGATGTCGTCATGTTTTTCTTCGAAATTCATCTTATCAAAATACTTTCTTCCGTAAGAAGAGAATGTAAGGGACTTTATCATGTCCAAAAAGGTGTAGAATTCAAGTTCTTCAAGAGTTTTTCTATCAACTTTCAAAATTTAACCTCCGAAATTAGAACTCATTGAAACGGTAAACGGGCTCAAAGACTGGCCAAAATTCATTGCGTTGAGGAATGTGTAAGAAATGAAGAGATCGAAGCCTAAATAGTTGTTTATCACCGTTCCAATCGAGAAAGATCCCGTTTGACCGAATGTGCCACCATATCCTGCACATAAAGAAAAATACTTGGTGATAAAATATTGTAAACCGATGCCGTATTCTCCAGATGTCATATTTCCGAAAGCGTTAAGATTGATAGATGAATTCTCATATCCAGCCCCCAAGATTATCTCAACCGGATAATACTGCACTGTCGATGAAACCCACGTTATATTCGCAAGCGCATTTTTCAAAGTTATGGCGAATTTGAAATTCTGAAGTTTGAAAATGCTTCCGAGATCAACAGAAAAGCCATTGACTATATCGGTACCGTAAAAGGCGCTTACATTCCCTCCAACCGAAAGAGAATCCATTCTGTAGGCTAAAGATCCGTAAAATCTGTACTGCGTGTAATCGGTATCTATGGCCCTTGTTGTTTGAAATGCTCCGCCGAAGTAAAGATTTCCAAAATTGGTAGTGGCCGAGAGAAAATCGTTCCTTATGATACCAAGGTAATGTTCAACGTGGGAGAAGAAAAGACCGCCATTGTCTGTAGCAATCCCCGCAGGATTGTAGGCAATTGACTGGGGTCCGGCATAAACGGTGTAGATGGCACCTCCCATCATCATGCCGAAGGCAGACGGATTATCGATTGTGTCGAGAACATCCGAAAAGGCCAGAACAGGAAAAAGAAAAAGCAGAACAATGATTAAGCCCTTCATTTTATCCACCTCACCGTGAAACTACGAATGATATTGTCTTTGATTGTGTAAAGGCATTTGGCGAACTTCCAACTCCCACGACGGCCACGTACATGCCATTCGAAATTGAAGTGGTATCGAGCGTATATATCAAATTTCCTATTATCTTTATCGCGCTTCCTGATTGAGAACCAACGATCCGACCTCTCATGTCGTATATGTATATTTTATAATAACAATCTTTGTTGACGGTTAGAAAGAATTGAATGTTGCGCGGCCCTATCGCGTTTGAAGGATTTGCGTAAAATGAAAGGACAGATGGAGAGGTGCCGGGCTGGATCTGGGTTGTCATGCCGAGCGCGTAGGTACCACCCATAGCGCTAAAGGTGGCTATCTCCATTCCCACATTGGGAAGGATCGACGAAAGGGTCCATTTTCCCCCTTCCAGAGCGTAAACTCTTACGTTTCCAAAAAGGCCATTCACAAGTTGACTTGAGAAGTAAAGATTGTACGTAAATGATGCGGCCGGCGTTACGTTAGACGAAACGGATACGCTGTCAGAGATCTGATTAAAAGTCGAGTAGCCTACATAGGTATTTTGAGGGCTGAATGTTCCTGTGTAGACAGCCACAAGTGCACCGGATGGAAAGGCATTCGATGGTATCGTGATCCATCCGTTGTCTGAAAGGTATATATTTGTCATGCCATGTATTTCGTACTTTGTAAAGGTCTGAGATATTGATGGCGCATTCGGAAATTCTGCATTGACGTTGACGATCCCGGGCTGATTGGTGTAATCATAGGTACCAGTCCATAATTGATTGGTCTTGACCATTTGAATGGTTTTAACGATCGGTCCGTCATTTACTACCACGTAAGGTGTTGAAGTCGAAGATACAGAAATTATGGCCTCATTCGTTCCATTTACAAGTTCTATGTTCATTGAATTGGAAGAATTTATCGCGTTTACGTTGATAGATGGCGATAAAACCATTTGAAGAATTTGACCTTTGTAATTATACCCGACTATTATCTGGGATAAAGTGTATGTACCGGCAGAGGTTATGTTAAGTATCGAGGCAAAATCATTTCCAGACGCTGAAAGGCTAAAAGTCTGCGATCTTCCGGGAGTGATCCAGGTTACGTAAACGTATGAAATGGAAAGATCATCTGAATGGTAGATTGAAAAATAAAATTCCACACTGCTTCCGACGCTTACAGTTGTAGAAGAGACATGAACCGGAGTTACGAGAAGGCCATCAGGCCCAATCAAAAACCGGGACAAAAGGTATTCTGACATGCCAGATCTTGGATCATTCGTAGACGCGATTGCATCGAGTGTGTAAGACTTTCCGGGAAGGAATACTCCTGATGGTGTTATTTTTACGTTTTCATACTGATCAGGACTAATCTGGCCGGTATCTGGCGAGATCGTAAGACCGGACGGTGAGGAAAAAGCCGTAAAAGTAAGCATCTTCGATCCTATGTTCGTTATTTGGCTGAAAACCGATGGCATGTAATTGGATATAAATGGCACATATACGATCGTTGATTCAACGCTTGCGGCCGGTATATTGCTTGTGAAAGTTGCGACGTTGGAAAGATATGTTCCTTCAGGGGTTATTACCATTCCGATGGCTCTGTAATCGGAATAATCTGTTACGGTATAATTCCATATGTATTCGTTTGATGAGACTGAAGGATTGTAAAGTGTCTGGGTGGAGTTCGAAGAGTAATCGTAAAGTAAAAGCCGCGCGTCGGAAGGCTCAAAAAGAGGCGAGGCTGTCATTGTTATGGTAACGGTGTAGTTTTTGAGCAAAAAGACAGGATTAGCCGTCAGATTCAGAGAAAATCCGTAAATCAAAACAGGCACTGCCAAAAAGATAAAGAAAATGAACTTTTTCATATTCTCCCCCCAGTGTTAGTCAGTTTTCACCAAATCATCGCTTCGACAGTTTATGCGTAAGAGATTGCGGGTATCACAAATTGACAGTTTTCAATTGACAATCGTTAATTTCTCACTGATCGCTATCGGTCGTCTCTACCTGCTTTTCGTAAAAATTCAAAATCACATCTCCGTACGTCTTTCTATTGATGAGGTATATCGACCTTCCATGATCTGGAGGCAACTCTTTTTCAAAGGATTCTATCACAATAATTCCATCTTTGTTCAATATATCCGTATGTTTGTCTATTTCGTTAAAGGCCTCGATTAACAATCCCGTGCCAAAAGGCGGATCGGCAAAGATGAGATCGAATTTCTGCCTTGCGAGCCGGCGCAATGCTATTCTAAAATCGATATTTAGTATTTTGATCCTGCCTTCAAATCTCGATAAGTTCTTTCTTATTGTATCACATGAACTTTTAGATATTTCAACTATTGTAACACTCTCTGCCGATCTGCTCAATGCTTCGGCCGAAACAATACCGCTTCCTCCAAAAAGTTCGAGTATATCCATTCCTTCGACATTTACCATGTTAAAAAGCGCTTCTCTGACTATGGCAGGCGTATACCTTGTCCTTTTATCCGGCACTGAAGATATATTCATTCTCGCGTACTTTCCACCTGTTATCTTCATCATCCAACCTCCACAAATTTTATTCTCTCTCCATACTTTCTGTTTATCTCTTCGAGAAGCGATGGATGATCTTTTAATTCTGGATCATTTTCGAGAATTTTTTGTGCATCGTGACGGGCCATGATCAAGATTTCTTCATCTTCTATCAAATTCGCGACCTTGAATTCGGGCATGCCGTGCTGGCGTGTACCCATGAACTCTCCAGGACCGCGCATCTTCAAATCATACTCCGCAAGTTCAAATCCATTGAATGTGTGCTCGAAGTATCTCAACCTATCTATCTCTGCTCCTCCTGTCAAAAGCAGACAGAATGATTCATTTCCGCTCCTTCCGACCCTTCCCCTTAACTGATGTAACTGGGCAAGGCCAAACCTTTCTGGATGATCTATTACCATTACCCCAGCGTGGGGAATATCTATTCCAACCTCTATCACGGTAGTTGAGACGAGCAATTGAACCGATTTATTCAAAAATCTTTCCATGACATCGGCCTTTTCTTCAGAAGGCATTCTGCCGTGAAGAAGGCCTACTTCGTATCCTTTAAAGGGCCCTTCTCTGAACTCGGTGTATATCTTTGTCGCCGCTGAGAGTTCTAATTTTTCCGATTCTTCTATCAAAGGAACTATCCAGAATACGCCGACTCCCCGGTCCATCTCTTGTTTTACAAAATCGTAGACTTCAGATCTTTTCGATTCGTTGACAATAAAGGTTCTCGGATTTTTCCTTCCGTAAGGCATCTCGTCTATTAACGTGATATCGAGATCACCGTAAAGTGTCATGGAAAGAGTTCTCGGAATCGGCGTTGCCGTCATGACAAGCGTATCGACAGCCTTTCCCTTTGACATCAAGGATTCTCTCTGCCTGACTCCGAATTTGTGCTGCTCGTCTATGACGACAAGGCCAAGATTTTTGAAAAAGACATCTTTTTGTATGAGCGCGTGCGTTCCTATGACAAGATCGATATCGCCCGAGGCAATGCCGTCCTTTATCGCAGTTTTTTCGGCATTTGGGGTCGAGCCTGATATAAACGCGATCTTCACGTCCAAATTCTCAAAGTCTTTTCTAATCCTTTCGTAGTGCTGCCTTGCAAGCACATAGGTCGGTGCCATAAAGGCCGCCTGAAATCCGCTCTCTATCACGTCTAAAATCGATATCTCTGCGACTACAGTTTTTCCGCTTCCAACGTCTCCATGTAAAAGTCTGTTCATCATTTTATCGCTTTTGAGATCATTTTCTATCTCCAAGATGGCATTTTTTTGGGCATTTGTGAGTTTAAAAGGAAGCAAAGAGATGAACTTCTTTGCAAGATCACCTTTGAATTCCTTTGCCACTCCGCCCCGGGACTGGATCGAATGCTTTACCATCAGTTTCGATACCTCGAGATAGAAAAATTCGTCGTAAGCGAGTCTCTTTTTCGATTCTTTAAGATGGTATTCGCTCTTTGGGAAATGCATTCCATAAATGGCTGATTTGAGATCTATTAGATTTCTCAATTTTATGAGTTCTTCAGGCACAGGGTCTTTTATATAATTGACGTATTTGATGTTGTTCTCTATCAAAGATCTCATTACTCCCTGCGAGATCCCGGATGTAAGATCGTAGATGGGGTATATCCTCGGAGGCTCATCGTCGATTATTTGAAAGTCAGGCGAATAAACCTTGAATTTCCCGTATTCGGACTTCACATTTCCGCTGAAGGCTATTCTTTTTGCCTTCGAGAGGGAATCGTAGAGATATTCCTGGTTAAACCATACGAGATACATGTTTGAAAATCCATCTGTTACTATCATGTTTATTATTTTGAAATTTTTTACCTGTTTTTTTTCGACGCTCACAACCTGTGCCGTCGCAGAAACCTGCTGGCCGGCCTTCAATTCCAGAATTTTCAACGGCCTTCTTCTGTCATCATGAATTCTTGGGAAATGGTAGAGCAAATCCCTTATCGTGTATATTCCAAGTCTTTGCAGAATTTCGGCCCTTCTCGGTCCTATCTTCCTTCCAAACCTTACGTCCACGTCCGGATTAAGGACCTCACCGTCTGGCATCGGAGATTCTATGAGATTTTCTCTTTTTAACTTTTCTATCATCGCAAGACCATTTTTAAGACGAGTTATGACCCTTTCCCGGCTCAAATTCGAAAGGCCTAAAAAATACTCGCAAAAAGCCACAAATCTTTCTCTCGAATCAGAGGGTACGAGCGTGTCTTTGAAGGCCGTCCTTACGAATTTTTCAAAGTCATCCGGTTTATAATCTCCATTGAGAGTTTTTTGTATGTATTCTTCCGAAAGGTAAACGAAATCTTCGAAGAGCATAAATATCACTGCTGAAGGCTTTGAATTAAATTATGGATGTTCATTCTTTGAATTTCCATTTCATCATTTTGCAGATCAAAATAAATCCTTATCACGACCATTGCGACGATCAAAAGCAGAAAGATAAGGATCATTCCTATCTGTCCTTTACGCATTTTCAACTCCCACGAATGGCAGGTTTCTCTTCCTCTGATCGTAATCAAAACCGTATCCAACTATGAATTTGTCATCTATTTCAAAACCTACAAAATCTACAGGAACATCTATTTTTCTGTGGGCCTTTTTTTCAAAGAGCGTCGCTACCTTAAGACTGGCAGGTTTATACTTTGAAAAGTATCCAAGAATGTAATTCAGCGTGATTCCGGTGTCTACTATATCTTCGACAACGAGAATATGCTTTCCGTATATGCTCTCGTCAAGCCAGGATTTAACCCTTACCCTTTCCGTGCTTCCAGTTCCGGTATAACTCGATACCTGGACAAAAGAATAAAGCACATCCAATCTGATCTCCAAAACGAGGTCGCTGAAAAAATGGATGGCCCCTTTCAGCACGCAAACAGCCATTATCTCATCCGTAAAAGGAGAATAAACCTTTGTTATTTCGTCTCCGAGTTCAACTATGCGCTTATGGATTTCTTCCCTTGTGTATAATGTTTGCACAAAACACCTCTACATCTCGAATACGATGACCTTTCTATCCAGTTTCTTTATCTCTTCGGGACTTATTTCGAAAGCACCCTTGACCTTTACAACATCTTTAAAGGCAGAGGTAAAATCCTCTAACTTTCCAAGTTCGAAACTTACGTACTTTGTCATATAATGCATCGGAAAGATCACGTGCGGCTTTAGAATGTTTGATATCTCTATGGCTTTTTTGGCGTCTATTGTAAATACGCCTCCGACCGGGATCATTATCGCGTCAACGCCTTTAAGTTTTTCTATCACATCTTTGTCTATCATGTGGCCCAAATCTCCAAAATGAGCAACCGTTATTGAACTTGGAAAACGCATTTTGAATATTATGTTGTTTCCTCTTTTTGCACCCTTTTCTTCATCGTGATAGGTTGGTATTCCCTCGATCTTTAGAGCGCCAAAATCGTAAGATTTTGGTTCCTTTATTACCTCAAAGTTTCCCCTTAAAAGGTTATGGGCGTTGTGGTCAAAATGCTGGTGACTTTCTGTTACATGTGTAGGCTTGACATTTGGAATCGGATATCCCACACTTTTGTCAAATGGATCCGTAACAAGAAAGATGTTGCCATCTTCAATGGCAAAAGATGAATGACCTAACCACATGAATTTCATTTGAGATCACCTAACCTTTCAATGTTGATATTCTCGGGCGGTTCGATCTTCCTTACATGGTATGGGGAGTACTTGTCTTCGTGCTTTTTGGTATACCAGTTCAAAATCCAGTAATAAATACCGGCACCAAGGACGGAAAGCCCGAGAGATTCAAGGTTTCCTATCTTTGTAAAAGCCACAAGCACCATCGTTCCGCCTATGATAATAATGAGAGGTATACCGTACAGCAAAACGGAGACCTTTGTGGCGCTTAAATGCTTTGGAGTTTCGAATTCAACGTAATCTCCTTCTTTTATCTCAACATCCTTCGGTTTTGGCAAAATCGTTTTGGATGAAGAAGTAAAGGCGCAATGTCCGGACATAGCGCATGACGAACAAGCGCTCGTTCCAGTGACGTTTACCACTATTGAATTCTTTTCGACTTTTACGACCCTTGCAGTTTCGATCATATAACTCACCACCTTTCTGCTATAATCATTATAACACTGTTTGAAGGAGAGATAAAGTGAAGGTAGATATACTCACGGTAGAGATAGGAAGTACGACAACGGTTGTAAGTGCATTTAGAATAGGTGATAGGCCCGCTTTGGTAGTTCAAGGCGAACATTACACCACGGTGAAAGAGGGAGATGTAACCTTAGGGATAGATCGCGCGATAAGATCTATCGAAAATAAGATAGGCGAAAATTTGACGTGGGATAAAATGATGGCCTCATCGAGTGCGGCCGGCGGATTGAAAATGACAGTTCACGGCCTTGTCTACAGCATGACCGTGAAAGCAGCAAAAGAAGCCGCGCTTGGTGCCGGTGCGGTGATTGCGATGGCGACGGCCGGGAAGATCTCGGACGAGACGATCGAAGAGGTAAAAAAGATCTCACCAAAGCTCATACTCATTTCCGGCGGAGTCGATAACGGAGAAAGCGAGACTGCTCTTTACAATTCGGAACTTTTTGCCAAAAGCGATATAAATGTTCCATTCCTTTACGCCGGGAATTCCGCAGTCGCGTCAAAGGTGGAGAAAATTTTTAAAGAGAATGGAAAGGATATAACAATTACCGAAAATGTCTATCCACGCGTCGATCTTTTGAACGTGGGACCTGTCAGAAAGATAATTCAGGATCTTTTCTCAAAGCATATAATTCATGGCCCGGGTATGTCAAAACTTGAAGGACAGGTTTACGGTAGGATAATGCCAACGCCAGGCGCCGTAATGAAGGCTGTCGAAATTCTTCAAAAAGAAATGGGAGATTCACTTGCCATCGATATAGGAGGAGCGACAACAGATGTTGATTCGGTAACGGAAGGATCTCCGGATATACAAAAAATTCTTGTCTCGCCAGAACCATTCGCGAAAAGAACTGTAGAGGGAGATCTCGGAGTTTTTATAAACGCTCCGAATGTTGTCAAAAACTTTGAATGGATAAAGGAGAAGTTCGAAGATCATGAATCACTTTTGAAAGAGATTACGCCCTATCCTTCAAATGAAAGAATGGAAGAATTTGTGAGCAATTTGGCGCTCGCCTGCGCCACCGAAAGTGTTCTAAGACACGCCGGATATAGAAGATATCTTTATGGTCCAACTGGAAGAATAGAGATCGCCGAAGGAAAGGATCTGACGGCGATCGTCAACATATTCGGGACCGGGGGAGTGCTTAGCAGATCAAAGTGGAATTTCACGATATTGAATGAGGTAAGAAATCTCAGATCAAGGCATCCCATGAATTTGCTTCCTCCTGCCGAGGCAAAGATTTATTTCGATTCAAATTACATCTTCGCGCCGTGCGGGTTGATCTCCCAGATCGATCCGGAATCTGCGAAGAAATTGCTCTTAGAGGATGTTAAACTTGCGGGATAAAATTATCGTGAGAACTGACGGAGGATCGAATCCCAATCCGGGAAGAGCGGGAATCGCCTTTACAGTTGAAAGAGATGGAAGATTGAAATGCGCTTACTGTGAGGTCGTTGAAGGCAAGATCACGAACAACGAGGCGGAATATCTCGCGCTTCTTAAAGCGCTTCAATTCGTAAGCAAAAATTTTCCAGATTCAGAAGTTTTAGTTCTTAGTGACAGCCAATTGATCGTAAGACAGATGAAAGGCGAGTACAAGGTGAGATCCAAAAATCTTTTGAAGATAAAGTACGATATAGATGAATTAATTGGTAGAATGAATTTCAAAATAGAGTGGAATGGAAGGCAGGAGAATAAATTGGCCGATCATCTTGTAAGGCTTGCAAGAGGCGAGATAGATGTTTGACAGGATATTTGATCTTTTCTTTTCGCCGAAAAGATTTTTCAAAGGTTCACACTTTGCACCTTACGACGCGATATTCGCGATATTGCTTTTATGGATCGTGAATGTTTTGGCTGTCTTTCCAACCTTCAAAGAGATCCCATTCTTCGGAGGTTTTTCCGGCTTTTCACTCGTAATTCTTGGCCTTATATCTTTTTATGCCTTATTTTCCGCTTCACTTCACATGTTTTTCTCAAAGCAGAGCAATCTTTTCTGGGGCTTTCCTTACGTGCTCATACCCAACATACTGACTGGCTGGTTCATATCGGTTGGAGTGATGGATCATTTCTATTACGTATTGCTTGCAATCCCGATAATATGGTCTGTGATCCTTGAATTTTACCTTGTTCGCGCCATAATGGGAAAGGGTATTTTGTATACGATTTTGATGAGACTTATAAGAGATTTCGTTTTTCTTGCCATGATTTCGATAATATTCAGGAGGTGGTTTATGTGAATGTGGGAATGATGACAGATACCTACATTCCGCAGATAAACGGCGTTGCGACCTCCGTACATCTTTTCAAAAATTATCTCGAAGGCATGGGAGACAAAGTTTATGTCTTTGCGCCAGTTGTTCCAAATGAAGAGCCAAATACCTTCAAAGTCAGCGGATTGAAGTTCTTCTTCGAACCGCAGCACAGATTCGCAGTTCCTCTTTCTCAGAAGATACTCAAAATCTCATCGAAGATAAATTTGGACATTCTCCATTCGCACGCTCCATTTAGCATGGGCTTTCAGGCCATAAGGCTGAGCGAGAAGATAGGAATCCCTCATGTTCATACCTATCATACGCTTCTTACGGAGTACCGACATTATCTTCCAATGCCTCTTAGGCCTACGGAAAACGCTGTAAAGGAATTCAGCATGTGGTTTTGCAATATGGCCGATGCCGTGATCGCTCCAACTCAAAAGATAAAAGAGGAACTTGAAGATTACGGCGTGAAGGTGCCAATATATACGCTTCCGACTGGAATAGATGTTAAGAATTTCCAGAGAAATCTGAGATATTCGATAAGAGAAAAGCACGGGATTCCACACGATGACAAAATAGTGCTCTTTGTCGGACGCATCGCAAAGGAAAAGAATATCTTTTTCATACTCGAAGCCTTTCTTGAACTTAGAAACAGGATGAAAAACACAACGCTCATACTTGTAGGAGACGGCCCCGAGAAGATCGAGATCATGCACAAGGCAAATCAACTCGGAATAAGAGACAAGATAATCTTTACCGGATATCTTCCGCGCGATGAAATAATAGAGTATTACAGGCAGTCTGATGTCTTTGCTTTTGCCTCCGTTACAGAAACACAAGGGCTCGTAGTTCTTGAAGCGCTTGCCGCGGGTCTTCCGGTTGTGGCAGTTGCGAAGGAAGGAGTGGCCGATGTTCTTGTTGGCGGGAAAGGATGTTTCCTCGTTGATGAGCCTGTGACAAAACCTTTTGTTGATGATATGGAAAAGATCCTAAAAGATGACATTCTTAGAATGAGGCTTTCAGATGAGGGATTGAATTACGTTAATCAATACTGGTCGATGGATACGATGGCCGTTAAATTGAGAGGCATATATCAGGAAACTCTGTCTTTAACGAAAAAAAGGAGGAAAGAATATGGTACCAAATCTTTTTTTACTTATCTACACGACCTCGGAATACGGCTTTTCTAACAATTCTTTGATATACCGTCAAAACAAGTCCGAAATTCGAAAGGCCATCCTTTGGGTTGTACTCATAGGTTTAGCCTTATCATTCAATCTTCTTATCTTTCCAATCGGAATGACGGCGATTCTCACCTACGTTGTTTTAACGGCAATACTTGTATTTGCAAAGAAGAGAAGCGATAAGATCTCGTGGTACTTTGAAATGGAATTTTTGAATCTTCTGATCGCGTTGATCTTCACCTTTATCTTTGGAAATTTCGTCGCAAATCACAATTACATAGAGCCTCCATTTTTGAATTATCTTCTTGGCCTTGTCATTGCTTCTGTCGTTATCGCTGATATCTTTAGAAGATCAAACCTTATCGATGTGAATTCGAATGACGCGGATGGGAATTTTGAAAGAATCCTTATCTTCATCTTCATAATGGCATTACAGTGGTGGTATCTTGCGATAACCCTTATGGGTATGTTCATCTACAGGCTTATAAGATACAAAAAATTTGACAAAATGTGGCTTGTGAGTCCGGCCGCCGGCGCAGGAATCGCCTTTTTATGGCTTTTATTTATGAATTTAGGGTGGATTTAATTTTCTTTTAAAAATGCCGATAATTATATCGGAGGGATATTTATGGATATAAAGGGTATTACTTCTGATAACGCACCGGCAAATGTGTTACCGCAAAAAGATCATGATGCCATCCAGCCAGTTGATGGCAAGGGTATTACCGATCGTCAAAATGATCAAAAGATTAGTTTAAAAGATGTTGGGAAGAAACTCGATCAGTTCCAGCAGATAACGAAGGTCTCATTTAAATACGAAATAACGAACAATCCTGACATGATAATAATCAAGATAGTCGATCAGAAGAGCGGCGAGGTCGTAAGACAAATCCCGCCCGAAGAGGCCGTAAAACTTGCAAAGGCCATAGATGAACTTTTGGGAGTATTTATAGATAAACACGTGTGAGGTGAGAAATGAACATAAACGGCAATAACCTGAACATAAGCAATTATCTCTCGATGCCCATATCAATGTCGGGAGTCGCAAGCGGCGTGAACTGGCAATCGCTTATTTCACAGATGATGAGTGTTTCAGAAAAACCGCTTAATTCTTTGCAGGCCCAACTTGCGCAGATTCAGAATGAGCAAAATGTGCTCGAGAATCAGTTCAAGCCGATGCTGGAGAATTTCCGTGAGTCCCTCCTCACACTCGAATTGCCATCGACCTTTTTGGGAACAACGGCAAGTCTTTCGAGTCCGAACAACATGAGTGTGGTAACGAATTCAAATGCGATCCCCGGATCGTATCAGATAAAGATAGATAATCTTGCAACATTTACAACGATAAATCCCACGAATACAGTCGGGAAGTCCATAAGCCCTTCTGCAACTCTTTCGACTTTGCAGATAAGAACTCCGATTACGGCAGGTTTCTTTACCATAAATGGCGTTCAGATAAATGTCAATCCTTCGACAGAATCCTTAGACGATGTTATAAATTCTATAAACTCTTCGGCCGCCGGGGTTACGGCGTCTTACAGCGCATCGACGGATACGCTTGTGCTTACAGGAAATTCAAATGCCGTGATAAATATAGGCTCTTCTTCGGACACCTCTAATTTCCTTTCGGCCACATACCTTACAAATGCGCCCGAAACCTTAAACTCAAGTGGAGACACAACCGTTTCTTCTACAACGCATCTCGGAGCGGTAAGTACGGGCTTTACGCTTTCCCAACTTGGAATAAGTTCTGGAAGTATATCGATAAACGGCTTTACGATAAATGTGAATGCTACACAAACGCTTTCTAATTTCATATCGCAGATAAACTCCTCAAATGCCAACGTTACGGCGTGGTACGATCCGAATGCCGATAAGGTCTACCTGAAATCTAATGTCGGTGGGCCTGTTTCTATAAATGTCTCGGAGACGAATCCGTTGAGTCCGACGGGAGTGCTTACAACCTTCGGATGGGCTAATGCCACCCAGACAACGGGACAGAACGCGCAGATCGATGTGAGCCAGAATAACGGTACAACATGGACGACATACACGAGTTCGACGAATAAGGTTACAAACGCAATTCCCGGTGCGATAATAAATCTTTACTCTCCAACTTCAAATCCGGTAACTTTGACGATCTCTCAGGACACGCAAAGAGCTGTCAACGCAGTCCAGAACTTCGTCAATTCTTTCAACAATATAGTAAACTGGATAAACACCCAGTACAATCAGCAACCTCCACAGACCAACAGCGCAAGCGCGTCGGCGACGGCAAGTGGATCGGCCCAGGGAGTGCTTTATCAAAACCAGATTTTAAATCAGGTTCTCTCGTCTATGAAAAAACTCGTCTACCAGATGGTGCCGGGACTTACCTCTTACAATTCATTCCCTTCAGTTGGGATAACAACTGGTGCTGTAGGGTCCGGATGGTATCAAACGATGGCCGGCACCCTTTCATTCGATCCATCACAACTTGTTCAGGCGCTTCAGAATAATGCCCAGCAGGTTTACGAGATGTTTGCGAACGATCCATCAAGTCCCAATGGCAATCCATCGGTCGGTACAGGAATAATAAAACAATTTGATAACACTCTTTACCAATACACGCAATTTAACGGGATAATAGATCAGTATGCTTCAAACCAGGGATACTTGGGATCACGCATGATCTCTTTGAATGAGCAGATATACCAGACAGCGGTCATGCTAAAGCAGCAGGAAGAGATGTACATAAGACAGTACACGGCGATGGAACAGGCCATAGCTTCTCTTTCCGGTCAAGGAAACCTTATAACGAGCACAGTCGCTTCATTCACGTCTTCGAATCCGTAAAGTGTTTTCGTACTGCAGTAATCACCTTGCAGTAATATACAAAAATAAGGGCCCTAATAAGGGGCCCTTTTGTATAATTAGGGGGATAGGGGGGTATTTCGTTTATTTAGACGAACATTTTTGAATTTGGTTCGATGAATTTTTTGTATCAAATTGATTTAGATATCTTTGCGGCCAGGGCGGCGTTCGCTTTAACAAGTTCGACATTTGCTTCAAGCGCTTCTGGAAGATATTCAACGATCTTTGAAAGCAGGAAAGGTGTTACGGCCTTTCCAGATATGCCCGATTTTCTTGCCTCATCGAGCGCCGAATTTATCTTTTCATCTATCACGTCATTGGGTATTTCCTTCGATTTTTCTATTGGATTTGCGACTAACATGCCTCCCGAGAGGCCCAATTTCTGTTTCACGTTGAAGATATTCGCAACCTCTTCTGGTGAATCGGCGCGCATGTAAAGCTTAGATCCGCTGCTTCGAGAATAAAAGGATGGGAAATAATCCGTTCTATATCCTAAAACGGTGACGCCCAAAGTTTCTAAGATTTCAAGGGTTTTGGGAATATCGAGTATGGATTTTACCCCGGCCGAGACTACTATAACAGGAGTTTTGGAAAGTTCGACAAGATCGGCCGAAATATCGAAGGTCTCGGCCGCTCCTCTGTGAACTCCACCGACTCCGCCGGTCGCGAAGACCTTTATGCCGGCCATATTGGCACACAGCATTGTAGCGGCAACCGTTGTCGCTCCATTCAATTTCTTCGCGAGAGCGTACGGCAGATCCATTCTGCTTAACTTGAGAATATCCTTCGATCTTGCCAAAAATTCCAATTCGTCATCCTTCAGGCCTATCTTTATCCTACCGTTCAAAATGGCTATCGTTGCAGGCGCGCATCCGTTCTCTTCGACTATCTTTTCAAGCGCGCGTGCCGTTTCTATATTTGCCGGATATGGCATGCCGTGGGATATAATCGTCGATTCCAGAGCCACAACCGGAATTCCTTTTTCGATCGCGTACTTCACCTTCGATGAAAGGTCTACAAATTCGTTCATCTTCTCACCTCTTTTATGAATTTTTCTACTTCCTCTTTTTTTGGAACATTTCTTGCCCCAACCTTTGTAACAGAAAGTGCCCCCGCGGCAGAGGCGAACTCTATCGATTTAAAGATATCTGATCCTTCTAAGATAGAATGGATAAATGCGGCGTTGAAAATATCGCCAGCGCCAGTTGAATCGACGGCCTTTACACGAAATGCCGGAAATGATTTTAGCAAACTTCCGCGTTTGAAATACCTTACGCCATTCTCTCCCATCTTGACGATGAGATTTTCAAATGAGATCCATTCCGGAAATTTTCTAAAGATTTCGAATTCTCTCTCGTTAAGGAGCACATATTGTATACCTCTGAAGGCCTTTAAATTGCTTAAAGAGGAAAGAAACGGCATTCCGGGATCCCAACTTGATATCCTTACCTTTTTTAAAAGTTCGCTTGCCTTCTCAAAATTAAGGCCGGCAAGATGAACCCATGATGCCCGTTTTATGGCTTCGATATCAAATGGAATATCGCAGATCGTATCTTTTTTGTACGTCATAAGGCGTCTCACGCCGGTTTTGTCTACGATGCTAAAGCACACTCCGGTCTTTGCGCATCTTACAATTCCATCTAAATTGACGTATCCTTTAAGATCGCCGAGGGCTACCTCTTCGTTTATATCATCGCCGGCATAGCCAAAGAGAGCAACGTCATCGCCAAAACAGGCTAAGGCGTAAGCCGTATTCGGGCCAAAACCTCCTCCTGTGATCTTCAAGTCATCTATTTCTATATCTCCGTCGTAATCTGGAATATGATCAACCATTATTATGTAATCGGCATTTATGTCTCCGATCACCGCGATCTTAGCCAATTTCTTTCACCTCAACCGTGAAACCCTTCCCGCCCACATTCACACGGTACACATCCTTTGATGAATTGCAAAGTTCAAACTCTATTGCCCTTATCCATGACTTGTATTTCATGTAAAGTTTTCTTGCAATGTCCAAATCCACGATTTCGAATCTTATCCTATCCGACGGCTTTTTCTGACCGAGAACGGGAAGATCCGCGTATATAACATTTGCGACCTTTGAATATCCTCCCGTTACCGGATGATCGGCCATCATTATTATGGGAAGGCCGTCTGGCGGGACCTGAATTGCACCTGCTATCATGCCTTCCGAGACGATCTCGTAAGATTCAAGGTCTAATCTCTCTCCTTCGAGATTGTATCCTATTCTGTTGCTGTCTGGAGAGATGGTATATTCAGACTCTAAAGTTTGCGGATTTTTCAAAAGATTCCATTGCGGTCCCTTCACTATTCTTACTGCATTCCCAAAGATCCGGTCAATGTCGCATACAAGAGTTCTATCCTTTATTTCTGAATTACCGTATTCGATAATATCAATGATATCTCCTGATAACAGTTTCCTGCCCCCAAACCCTCCGAATCCGGCCGGAAGACACGTAGATTTGCTTGAAAGCACCTCTTCGATCTGCAATCCATTCACCGCAAGGTACGATCTGAAACCGCGATCACAAAAGATTTTCAGAGTGTCTCCGCTTTTGACGCGGAAGGCGCTAAATCTTTCAAGAGATTTTCCGTTCAAAATTGCTCTTCCCGGCACTACAGAGACGAATGCCCTCCCTTCAAATGTCGCCTCAAAATTGCCGGTTATCTCTATGAGAGGATCATTTCTTTTATTTCCGGCGAGGATATTTGCGATCTCAAAAGATATCCAATCCATAGGTCCCGATCTGGGAAGGCCGTACCTCGCAAATCCAAAACGGCCGCCGTCTTGAATTGTCGAAAGAAATCCAGGATTATTTACGATTATGCGGGCCATCAGATGGGAATAAACCTCACTCTCTTTCCAAGATCAAAAAGAGACGGAGGATTTTTGTGGATATCAAAGATTTTCAATTCTGTCCTTCCTATTATCCGCCATCCTCCGGGACTATCAAAAGGATATATCCCGCACTGATTGCCGGCAATTCCGACACTTCCGGCCATCACGTACTTTCTTGGCCTTTCAAGCCTTGGTACCTTTGATCCCGTGTATCCGTAAAGGTACGCAAAGCCCGGCATAAACCCCATCATCCACACCTCGTAGATAAAAGAAGAATGAAATTTTATAAATTCTTCTACCGTCATTTTATTCAAATCGCTTACAAATTCTATATCTGGCCCATATTTTGAGCCATACATGACAGGCACTTCTATTGTCTCTTTTTCTCCTTCTTCTATCTCTTCGGGTCTAAATTGGCCGATTATCCTGACTATCTCTTCATGACCAATGACTTCGGGATCATAGAAGATGGTAACAGAGGCGTAAGATGGAATCCACTCGAATAAGGTTTTCAATCCGGCTAAGAATCTGTCAAGTGCGATCACCATTTTGTGGGCATCAGGTGAAATTTCATCTCCAAATTTAACTATGATCGCTCTTTCTCCCATCTCTTCAATTACCAAGGCCCTTTACCTCTATTCCGTGTTTTGAGAACTCTTCTCTTATGCGTTTTGCAATCCCGACTGCATTCGGAGAATCCGAATGGATGCATATCGTCTCCACCTTTATATTTATTTCTCTTCCATTCACGCTTTTTACCCTTCCTTTTGTCATCGATAAAGTTCTCGATGCAATCTCACCGGGATCATCTATTATCGCATTTGGAAGGTTTCTCGAAAGCAGAGTTCCATCATCGTTGTAATTTCTGTCTGCAAAACCTTCGCGCGCCACCTTGAGACCATAATCCAGGGCGATCGAGAGAAGTTTTGACTCCGGAAGCCCGACAACGACAAGTAAGGGATCGAAAATGTAGACTGCCTCGACGATCCCGCGCGCTACCTTTTCATCTTTAACAGCCATATTGTACATGGCACCATGTGGCTTGACGTGGGTCATGCGTGCTTTTTTTGCTTTTACAAAGGCGTAAAGGCCACCAATCTGGTAGATGACGTAATCTCTTATCTCTTCAAAGGAAAGATTCATTTCCCTTCTTCCAAAGCCCATCAGATCTGGAAATGAAGGATGCGCACCTATACAAAGACCATTTTTTATGGCCATCTCTATGGTTTTGTCGATCGTTACAGGATCGCCGGCGTGAAATCCGCATGCGATGTTGACAGAGGTTACATACTCAAAAAGCGCGCTGTCCACTCCAAAATTGTAAATTCCGAAACCTTCACCCGCATCGCAATTTAGATCTATCAACGCAGTTCATCTCCGAATATCTGGTTTAGGATCTTTTGATCCTCTATCCATTTATCTTTAACCTTGACATGAAGGGACAAAAAAACGTGCCTGTCGAGAAGATATTCTATATCTTTTCTTGCCAATGTCCCTATCTCTCTTATCATTTTGCCGTTTTTGCCAAGTATTATGCCTTTTTGAGAATCTTTCGCAACAAGAATCGTCGCGTAAATTCTTGTAAGGTTCTCCTCATCCTCTATCTGCTCTACATCAACGGCTGTCGAATACGGAATTTCTTCGCGGGTAAGTTCAAAGACCTTCTCTCTTATGATCTCGGATATCATAAAAGAGAGAGGCCTGTCGGTGACGATATCTTCAGGATAATACTTCGGTCCTTCGGGAAGAGAAGAGATGATCCTGTCAAGGAGTTTGTCTGTCTCTCCATTCAATGCCGAGATCTCAAAGATCTCCTTTGCCAGATCTTTGAGAATCTCTCTTGCCTTCTCTACCATCGATTTATTTGCAATGTCCATCTTGTTTATAACTCCGAAAATCGGAATCTTCAAAGTTTCAAGTTTTTGTGCGACCATAATGTCTGCCCTTCCAACCTTTGAGGCCGAAAGCACAAAAAGAATCAAATCATTGCCCTCAAGAGCCGAGAGGGCTATTTTTAACATGTAATTTCCCATAAGATGAAGCGGTTTGTGAATGCCGGGTGTATCGACGAAGATCACCTGCGCATCTTCTAAGGTAAGAATTGCATTTATCCTGTTTCTTGTCGTTCCCGGCTTTTGCGAGACTATACATACCTTTTGCCCCATCATCGCGTTTACAATCGTCGACTTTCCAACGCTCGGCGCGCCCGCGACACATACAAATCCTGATTTCATACATCACCTCAGAGAGATTATATCAGATATGGCGAATGGCAAGTAAAAGAATTGAAAATGCACAATTGAGAATGGAGAATAAAAAGCGGGTAGCGGGTGGCAGGTGGCGGGTAGGAAAAAAGAATTGAAAATTAATAATTGAAAATTGATAATAAACAAGCGGATGTTGCAAAAAGGACATTGTAACTTTACAAATTATTCCAAAAAAAATTATAAAATAAAGTGAGAGTTGAGAAAGAGGTAATTCTATGGCCTTAGTAAGTGTCAGAAATTTGAAAAAAATTTACAAAAGCGGCGATCTTTCGTATGAAGCGTTAAAAGGCATGACCTTTGAAATAGAGATGGGAGATCTTTTCTTCATCTACGGCCCTTCGGGAAGCGGGAAGACTACATTGCTTAACTGCATGTCTGGAATAGACGATGCAACTTCAGGAGAGATAATAATAAAAAATGTAGATCTCTCAAAAATGCCCGATGATAAAAAGACCGCTTTCAGAGCCGAAAATATGGGATTTGTCTTTCAGGAGTACAACCTCATAAATGTGCTCACAGTCAAGGAGAATGTTGCCCTTCCACTGCTCGCGCGTGGATGGCCGGAGAAAAAGGCAAACCAAAAGGCCATAGAAGTTTTAAAAGAAAATGGTCTTTTACACGTTATAGATAAGTTTCCATCCCAGATAAGCGGCGGAGAAAGGCAAAGGGTTGCCGTTGCAAGGGCGATTGCCGGAGAGCCTATGATAGTCTGGGCAGATGAACCGACCGGCGCTCTCGATACAAAGACATCCTTTATGGTCATGGATTTCATAAAATTTTTGAATGAAAAAAACAAACAGACCTTCGTAATAGTTAGCCACGATGAAAAAATACTCAAATATGCAACGGCTTATATAAGAATAGACAGCGGCAGAATAGAAAGCTTTGAAAGAATAAGAATGCCATTCGAAAAGGTAAAAGAGTTATAAAATCAGGCATTATGGCCTGATTTTTTTATGGATTTATAGTTGTAACGTATGTAAATTTGCCGTTTACGACTTCATCTACAACTGCCGATTTTATTGCGTTCCCGTTTGAGCCTATCGTTATGTATCCTATGACGCCTTCAAAATCTTTTGTGCTTCTTATCGCCTGATTTATCTTTTCCGGATCGGTTGAATTTGCCCTCTCGATCGCATTTACCATAACGGCGTAGGCGTCAAATCCGAGAGCCGCAAAGGCCGAAGGAAGAGTTTTGTATATCTCCTGATACTTTTTGACGAATTCTTTGTTCTATGGATAGATGTTCGGCGTTAAAACTCGTCGTGTAATAAAGACCGTTGACGGCGCTGCCGCCTATAGTTACAAGTTGAGGAGCCTCGGCCCATCTCCGGCAAGAAGGGCGCCTATCCGAACTGCCTTGCCTGATGGGCTATGAGAGCGATTTCGGGATAATATTCTGGAATGTAAAGTAGATCTGGATGATGGCTTAGCGCATCGGTAAGTTGCACCGTAAAGTCCTGATCTTCAGATTGATAATATTCTTTGTAGACCTTTCCACCGTCATCTGCAACATGCCACCCGCTTCTTTATCAAATTTCAATTGTGCATTTTCAATTCTTTTACTTGCCACCTGCCACCCCCTACCCC
>PNIW01000089.1 GCA_002878315.1 Mesoaciditoga sp.
TAGATCAGGAGGGCAAAATGGATACCATCGAAAGATATTTCAAAATGCTTAGCGAATGCAACCAGATACTGCTTCGTGCTCAGGACGAAAGGAAACTTGCCCAAGATATATGCGACACCATAGTTGAGATTGGAGGATTTGATTCGGCTTTCGTAGGACTTCTTAAAGATGACAAACTCAACTTGGAGATTGCGAGTGGAACGCTTAAGCCATACGCGGATAAGATAAAAATTGAACTGGGCAATTCGGGGTATTCAACTGGCGCATCCGGACGGGCGCTTAAAGATGGACAGACCCACATCTACAATGATGTAACCTACGAAAAGGATTATGATTTGTACAGAAATATAATAAATGAAACGGGCCTTAAGGCTAATATGGCCGTGGCCATCAAAGTAGATGAAAAGATAATAGGCACAATAGGAGTCTATTCAAAGGTTGCAGGTATATTCACGGATGTTGAGAAAAAACTTTTTGAAGAACTTGCCGGAGATTTAGCCTACGGGATATCATCGATAAGAACAAGAAAGAGAATGGAAACGCTCAACGAAATGCTCAAGAGTATAAGAATGGCAAACCAGAGGATTGCCAAAGAGGACAAACTCGAGCCTTTACTCGAAGGCTTCTGTGAAGATTTAGAGAGCGCAAAATTCTATTACGGAGTTTCAATTTTTCACGAAGGAAAAATTTATTGCGCAGGAGATTGTTGCTCAGTTATAAAAGAAAGCATTGAATCCGGAAGGATCAACCTTGATAAATGTTCAGACGATTTACAACTTATAGATTACAAATGTCCCATTCATCCCGATTCGAAACCTGCGTGCGTAAAGATAAGAGGCGGCGATAGGATATACGCGACCCTTTTTGTTTGTGCTGAAGAAAAAATCTTTGAAGATCCTGATCAAATAGCGCTTTTGAAAGAACTTGCAGGAGATCTCGGAGTTGGAATAGACAGGATATCCAATCGATCGGATGCTTTGATATTCGGAAATGTGATTCAGAAAATGTCAGAAGGGGTTCATCTTATAGATCCCGATACTTTGAAATTCAAACTTGTAAATACAAGTGCTTTAAAAAGATTAGGATACACACTTGACGAAATAAAAGAAATGACAGTTCCGGATATAAAGCCCGAATTCACCTTTGATCAACTTAAAGAAATGTTAGAACCTTTAAGGCGCCATGAAAAAGATTACGTCCAATTTGAAACCGTGCACAAAAGAAAAGACGGCACAATCTATCCTGTTATGATCTCCGCCTTTTACAACGAAGATCCGGTAAACCCATCTTACATTGCCATTGCAACGGATCTCTCAGGCATTCGAGGAATGGAATTTAAGATAAATTCTCTTGTAGATGCTCTTGTAGTTGCGTTATCTGACATGGTTGAGGTAAAAGATCCTTACACGGCAGGTCATCAGAGACGTGTGAGCATGTTAGCAGTTAGAATTGCAAAAGAGATGGGACTAAAAGACGAAGAGATAAAGGCGATAAAGATCGCAGGTCTGCTTCACGATATAGGAAAAATAAGTATTCCTCTCGATATTCTGACAAAGCCTTCAAAGTTGAAAAAGACAGAATTTGAACTCATAAAAGATCATGTCGAGGAAGGATACAAGATATTAAAGCGAATAAAAGACTTTGAAGCCATCGCGATGATGGTGCGTCAGCATCACGAAAGGTTAAATGGAAGCGGATATCCTTTTGGGATAAATGGAGATGAAATAACGGTTGGTGGTAAAATCTTAGCCGTTGCAGACGTTGTCGAGGCCATGTCATCTCACAGGCCTTACAGGGCAGCGCTTGGGATAGAAGCGGCTTTGGATGAGATAAACAAAAATGCGGGGATTCTTTACGATGAAGACGTCGTTAGGGCGTGCCAGAAAGTTTTTGAAAACGGATGGACTTTCGATGACTAAAGTATGGTAAAATCTCCAAAAAAATTAGCGTATTTATTTGCATTTGTAATCGTGACGGCGGTATTTGTCTGGATATCTTACTGGCAGTATTCATCGATTAAAGCAAATATCATAAATGAGATAAAAGATCAATCCATGCTTTTATCAATAGGAATGGATGAATTCATGGGATATTACAAGACAGCCGGAGTTGCTTTCAACAATAGAATTTTACAAAATTCAGATTTACTTCAAAATTCTTCGAATTTGGATTATGTGCTTTCAAATTACACAATACATCTTGCTCCGCAGATAAAAAGCGTTGAGATATTAAGTCCAGAAGGTTCTTTGATAGGAACGTCAGGAAATGCTCCCGAAATCAAACTTTCAGATCTCTATTTTGGACAAAAAATCCTTGGGATCGGGACGTTAACGGAATCAAAACTTTTGCCAGTCGGATACAAGATTACAGAAAATGGTAAGGTTATCGCAATTCTTGTTATGAACGTTGATTTAGGATCGCTTCTTGACAAATGGGCTCAGAGCATCCATTCCATTCAAGATAGTCTATCTTTGTCCGTTATCCGATCGGATGGAATTGGGATATGGGCATCTTCAAAATATGTCAAGCCGATCGAAAAATTAAATGCCGGATATGTAAAAATAAATGGAGAATATTCATGGATTGAACCCATGTCTTTGATAGAAACATTTAGCGTAGCTCAGATATCTCAATGGGGTCTTATGGCTTTGTATTACAGATATTTAATATATTTTATTTTGGTATGGTGCTTTTTGATCATCATAATATACCTATTTTACAGGCAATCTACAAGATATGAAAGACAAATACACTCTTTGATAGCAGATCAAAATGCAAAGATAGAAGAACTTACGCATCAAAAGCATAGATTTGAAATTCTTAAAAGTATGTACGACAGTGTAATTCTCGTAGAAAATGAATTGCTTGAAGCGAAAGATGAAGATGACATTTTGCAAGGTGTGTGCGATAGAATGACAGAGATAGGCCTTTTTGATTTTGTAGGAATAGCAATTCCGAATGACAAAAAAATCTTGAGGTATAAATTCCTTTCGGGAAATGCAAAAGAGTTGGTATTAACGGCACAAAATGAATTTCCAGACGATGCATCTGTACTTTACGCTGCAGATATATGTTTTAAGACCCAGAGAATTTTTGTCCTGTCAGAGATACAAAAATTTGAACCGGACGGATACGAAAAGATTTGGATAGATAAAGTCTATGAATCTCAGGGATGGAAGGATGTTATCGCACTTCCGTTATTCCGGAACGGGTCAATTTACGGCATTTTGAGTGCGACTTCAAAAACAGAAAATTTCTTTGCCGGTGAAATAAAGGCACTTGCCGAGATCTTTGCAAAAATCTTGGGGAATGCGCTTGAAAATATAGATGCGAGAAAAAAGTTGATTTCCCAATTATTTGAAAGTCAATACCTCGCCACGCATGATCCTCTGACGGGCCTTTTCAACCGGATTGGGATAATGGAAAGAGTGGATAATGTCATTTCAAGATCCAAAAGAGAGAAGAAGTACATGGCTGTTGGAATAATAGACATAGATGATTTCAAACTTGTGAACGACACGTACGGTCATTCTGCGGGCGATAATCTTTTGATAGAATTCGGAAGGCGTTTAGAATCCTTGATAAGAGGAGAGGACTTAATAGGGAGAATAGGCGGAGACGAATTTGTCATGGTCATTCTCGTAAAATCGGAAGAAGACATAGATATTCTTATGAAGCGTTTTGAAATATCCTTATCCGAACCGTTCAAAGTGGGAGATGAAAGCATATACATAAAAGTAAGCGTCGGATTTACACTGTATCCCGAAGACAACAATGAATTCGATGTACTTCTGCGCCACGCGGATAAAGCTTTGTACGTAAAAAAAGAGACGAAGAATAGGAGAAATAAATTCTGGGGTATATATAAATCAGATGATTTTGTATAAAATCAAAGGAGAGGTGCGGTATGAAAAAGGTTCAGATGTTGTTGTACATTCTTTTGGCCTTACTTGTTGTCGATTCGATCTTTGCAATTGTGTTCAAAGATATGACCTATGTGCTCGTTACGTCTCTTGTAGCACTTGGTGTGGCAGTACTTTTTGCAATCCTTTTCTACATTGTTGTTATCCGGCCAATAAGATTTCTTAATTTCAAAACATCCGAGACAGAAAAACTTGACATAGTTGAACTTTCAAGCGTTGACAAACATTTAGGATTAAAAAGACTCGGGTTAAGAATCGGAATGATTTTCGAACAGATAAGATCAAAACTTAAGAATTTGTTTAAAGGTATAAGAGCAAACGCGGTAGATAGCAGTACCGTTTCAAGAAATCTGAGAAGTTTTGCGACGGAATTCAGCGAGATGGAAAATGCCCTAAAAAAGGTTAATGCTTCCGTCCAGAATATCTCGGCCGCAATAGAGGAATTGAACGCCTCGATAGAAGAGGTTGCATCTTCAAGCCAGACACTTGCAAAGTCTGCCCAGGATCTTTCGGAAACTTCAAATGGCGTTTCAGAAAATGCATCGAAGGGGGAGAAAGCCCTTAAAGAGACTGGCGAGAAAATGGATGATTTCAAATCGAAGGTAAGTCACATAAGCGATCAGGCAAAATCCCTTACAAATTACGTCAATCTCATAAATGAAGCGGTATCTGTGATATCGAGCATATCTGACCAGACAAACCTGCTTGCTCTTAACGCCGCAATAGAGGCTGCACGTGCAGGAGAGGCTGGAAAAGGATTTGCCGTTGTGGCCGATGAGATAAGAAAACTTGCCGAAGAGAGCAAAAATGCGGCATTAAAAATAGGAAATAATCTCAAAGACGTTATCTCGGGAATTGGCGAGATCTCGAAAAACATATCAAGCGTGAATGAACAACTTTCCCAGATTCTAAAAAACAACGAAGAGACAACTTCTACAATTGTCTCGATACTCGATTCAGTTACCTCGATGAATTCGCCCATATCCAACATAGCGGCAAGTGCCCAGGAATTTAGCGCATCGGCCGAAGAAATGACTGCCGCATCGAAGAACATAACTGATATGTCAACAGAAGTTAGCAGTGCGATGGGTTCTATAGAAGAGAAGATAAATGATATATCATCCCGGCTTCAAGAACTTGTCTCAAATGCAGAAAGGTCTATAGCGGAAACCCAAGAGATAGTTAGAGAACTTACAACTTACACAATTTATTCAAAGGTAGAATTCGCCGATCAACTGCAGGAGGCGATAAATGCGCACAGAAACTGGCTTAATAAACTCGAGAGCGGCGTACAAAACGGAAAGGTCGTGGACTTAGAAACAGATCCGCACAGATGCAACTTTGGAATACTCATGTATTCTGTGACGCCTCCAGTTGAGATAGAGAGCGAGTGGAAAAGGGTTGAGACACTTCATTCGGAAGTTCACGAATACGGTGGTAAAGTTATTGAGGCGCTCAAATCAAAAGATATTTCGGGATCGAAAGACTACTTCAGCCACGCCGAATCGAGTGCGGATGAACTTATAAAGCTCCTTACAGATT